>USNJ01000066.1 GCA_900556055.1 uncultured Ruminococcus sp. | reverse complement strand
AATGCTCGTAAAGGGCATGAGAGTTGATGATGTTATCCAGAGACTTGAAAACATCAACTGCGGAGGAAGGGGAACTTCATGTCCCGATCAGCTTGCAAAGGCACTGAAGACGATCCGGTAAGAATGAGCGCTCTCAGAATTTGCTTTATTGTGTTCTTTTCGCTGTGTCTGCTGGCTTTTGCCGCACCTGTTTTTACGGGACGGATAATCAATGCGGGCAATATTGCAGGATTTGCCGCATCGCTGATATTTCTTGTATGCGCAGTGTTCTCTAGCCGTTTCTTCGGATTTGTCGGAAAGCTTTGGGGGACATCGGGCGGAAGGATCTTTGTGATGCTTATCTCATCGGTCGCTGCGGTGCTGCTTCTGACGGCTGCTGTCATTTCGGGATTTATGATCGCTGCAATGAACGACAGACCGCAGGGCGGGGAAACTGCTATCGTCCTCGGCTGCAAAGTCAGAGGGGAAAATCCAAGCAGAATGCTGAGAGCACGCCTTGATGCCGCATATGACTATCTCACCGAATATCCCGATGCATTATGCATAGTATCGGGCGGGCAGGGCAGCGATGAGGAATATGCCGAAGCGTTCGTCATGAAAAAATATCTCGTGAACAGAGGGATAGACCCCGACAGGATCTTTGAGGAAAGCAGGTCGGAAAGCACTGCTGAAAATCTTCGTTTTTCCATGAAGATCATGGAGGACAGCGGTATATCGGGAGATGCTGTGATAATCACGGACGGATTTCATCAGCTGAGAGCGAAAATGATCGCCGCAAAGCTCGGCATGAACGTCAGCGCATGGTCTGCAAATACCGTTGTCTGGCTGCTGCCGACATATTGGGTGAGAGAATGGTTCGGAGTGCTTTATCAGGTCTTTCTGGGCTGATATAACGCTGTCTGACGGTTATTTTTTCATGGTGATTGTGCAATTTATATATCAAAATGGTCTGCTTTGCAAATAAAAAAATTGTGATATATGAAGCAGTTTAAAGATTTAAATTGTGCAAAATGCCGAAATTTGTGATTGTCATGTAAAAAGTCATAAATAATCGTTGAATTTATCAGAGGCATCTGTTATAATTAAATCGTCAAAATAGCTAAAAGCTCCGTTGTGTCTTGACATTTATATACTTTAGTGGTATACTTAATGACGGATACAAAAATATATATGAAGTATCATATTTTCGGGACTTTGCATGCGGGCATCCGGCTTATCCGCCGTGTGCCAGGCGGGCGCCGTACCACGGTGTCTGCGCAAAAATATTGCAAAAGACGTAACATGTCTTTTGAAAGGAGTAGAAATATGACAAAGGAAAATTTTGAACAGTGGGAAGGCTTCGTACCCGGCAAGTGGACAAGTGAGATCGATGTAAGAGATTTCATTCAGAAGAACTACACTCCCTATGACGGCGACGAGAGCTTCCTCGCAGACGCAACCGATGCTACCAAGACACTTTGGAACGAGGTTATGGATCTTGCTAAGAAGGAAAGAGAAGCAGGCGGCGTGCTCGATATGGATACAAAGGTTGTTTCCTCTCTCGTTTCTCACGGTGCAGGATACATAGACCAGCCCCTTGAAAAGATTGTCGGACTTCAGACAGATAAGCCCTTCAAGAGAGCTCTTATGCCTTACGGCGGTCTGAGAATGGCTGAAAAGGCTTGCTCCGACAACGGATATACCATTGATCCTGAGATCAAGCACATTTTCACAGAATACAGAAAGACTCACAATGCAGGCGTTTTTGACTGCTACACACCTGAGATGCGTGCTGCAAGAACAAACCACATCGTAACAGGTCTTCCTGATGCTTACGGAAGAGGCCGTATCATCGGCGACTACAGACGTGTTGCTCTGTACGGCGTTGATAAGCTTATCGAAGACAAGCAGGAGCAGAAGGCATTCTATACATGCCCTATGACCGATGACAAGATCCGTGCAAGAGAAGAGATCTCCGAGCAGATCAGAGCTCTTGAGAACCTCAAGAAGATGGCTGAGATCTACGGCTGCGATATCTCCAAGCCTGCTAAGACAGCTAAGGAAGCTGTTCAGGCTGTATACTTCGGCTACCTCGGCGCTGTAAAGGATCAGAACGGTGCTGCTATGTCCCTCGGACGTACATCCACATTCCTTGATATCTACTTCGAAAGAGATCTGAAGGCAGGTACTCTTACAGAAGTTGAAGCACAGGAGATCATCGACCACTTCATCATGAAGCTCCGTCTTGTTCGTTTTGCAAGAACTCCCGAGTATAACTCCCTGTTCTCCGGTGACCCCCAGTGGGTTACAGAGTCTCTCGGCGGTATCGGAATCGACGGCAGACACATGGTTACAAAGAACAGCTTCCGTTACCTCCACACACTGGAGAACCTCGGCACTGCTCCGGAGCCTAACCTGACTGTTCTCTGGTCCACAAGACTTCCTGTTGCTTGGAAGAAGTACTGCGCTAAGATCTCTATCATTTCTTCTTCTATCCAGTACGAGAATGATGATGTTATGAGAGTAACACACGGCGATGATTATGCTATCGCTTGCTGCGTATCTTCCATGAGAGTCGGCAAGGAAATGCAGTTCTTCGGTGCTCGTGCTAACCTGGCTAAGTGCCTCCTCTACGCTATAAACGGCGGTGTTGATGAGATCACAGGTGTTCAGGTAGGTGCTAAGTACCGTCCTATCACTTCCGAGTACCTTGATTATAACGAGGTTATGGAGAAGTATGATGACATGATGACATGGCTCGCTGAGCTCTATGTTAATACACTGAATATCATCCACTACATGCATGATAAGTACTGCTACGAGAGCCTCCAGATGGCTCTGCACGACAGAGATGTAAAGAGATACTTCGCAACAGGTATCGCTGGTCTGTCTGTAGTTGCTGACTCCCTCAGTGCTATCAAGTATGGCAAGGTTAAGGTTATCCGTAAGGATATCGAAGTTAAGAATAAGAAGGGCGAGGTTCTTTCCGTTGCTAAGGACGTTGCAGTTGATTACGTAACAGAGGGCGATTTCCCGAAGTACGGCAACAACGATGACCGTGTTGACGAGATCGCAGTTGATATCGTTAAGAGATTCATGAACAAGGTTCGTCAGCAGCACTGCTACAGAGGCGGTGTTCCTACAACTTCTATCCTTACTATCACATCCAACGTTGTTTATGGTAAGAATACAGGTTCTACACCTGACGGACGTAAGATCGGTGTGCCTCTGGCTCCCGGTGCTAATCCTATGCACGGACGTGATACACACGGTGCATCTTCGTCACTGTCTTCCGTTTCCAAGCTTCCTTTCACAGAGGCTCAGGACGGTATCTCCAATACCTTCTCCATCATTCCTGATGCTCTCGGTAAGGATGACAAGGTATTCATGGGCGATCTCGATATCGACGCTCTTGCAAAATATCACTAATAAATAAAATCTCTGCTTCAATGTCGGATGCGGTATGTCTGCGTCCGATGAATGCAGATGTGTCTGAACTATAAATAGGAGGAATCTATCATGGCAGTAAATAATCAGCAGGTTGATAACCTGGTTGCTCTGCTCGATGGTTACGCTACAAAGGGCGGCCATCACCTTAATGTTAATGTATTCACAAAAGATACACTTCTCGATGCTCAGAAGCACCCTGAGAACTATCCTCAGCTCACTATCCGTGTTTCCGGATACGCTGTAAACTTCATCAAGCTTACAAAAGAGCAGCAGGACGATGTTATCTCCAGAACATTCCACAATGCTCTGTAATTTATGAGTAAAAAACAATTTGTATCGTATCTTTCTGATTCGATTCTTGCCGGACTGATGATCGGTGTCGGAGGGGCTGTCAGCCTTTCCTCCGACAACCGATACGTCGGTGCGGTTCTCTTTTCCCTGGGACTTCTGACAATAGTTCACTTCAAGCTGGGACTCTACACAGGCAAGGTCGGCAATATCGTCCGCAACGGAGCAAAATTCATTCCCGAGGTGCTTGTTACACTTCTCGGAAATGCGATCGGAACGTTCATAGCTGCGATGCTGCTGAAAATGACCAGAATTGCGCCTGCGCTTGTCGAAAAAGTTTCTGCAACTGTTGAGACAAAGACTTCGGATTCTGTCCTGAGTATGTTTGTGCTCGGCATTTTCTGCGGAATGCTTATGTTTATTGCAGTTGACGGATTCAGAAAGAACAGAGAAGTGTCGGACAGCACGGCGGGATATATGTTTGTTGTTTTCCCTGTAGTTGTTTTTATAATCTGCGGATTTAACCACTGTATTGCGGATATGTTCTATATCTTTTTAAGCGGCGCTTACTCGGTGTCCTCGCTTATATATCTTGCAGTCGTTATCCTCGGAAATGCTGCGGGAGGAATGCTGATCCCTGCGGTTAAGCTTTTGTCTGAAAATAAGCTTTGAAATTAAGCCATATGGCTGTAAAAATAATGGGCATATCAAACGATATGCCCATTATTTTTATGGAAAAACAGTATTATTCGCAGTATATCCTGATAGCCTCGGTCATGAATTTTGCTGTGCCGCTGCTGAATTTGTCAATGTTTGACGCAAATCGTTCATCTGATGAATACATCTCACCAAGACCTGCAAGTATTTCATTGGTGCAGCTGTAAAAGTGTTCTGTGATGAAATCCTGCCACTTCTTAACGAGTGCCTGCGCATATTCGCTGTCAGGATGTCTGCCGCTGTTCATGCAGTCGGCAAATTCTTTTATGATTGCTTCCATGCCTGTCGTCACCTCTGTTTGCTTTTCCTTGCTGTAATCCGAAGCCTTTTCGGAAAACTCCTTGTATGCGGCGGTATCGCCCCATCTTGCTTTTGCTTCCGCTGCGTATTTTTCACGTTCTTTTTCAAATCTGCTGTTGTCAAATGCGTTGAAATCCATAGTTTTTTCTCCTTTCGATATGCTGTCGAGAGCATCTATAAGACGTTCAAGACGCTCTTTTTTGAGAGTCAGCAAATGTTTCTGCTCTGCCAGTGCCTTTGATTTGTCGTAATCGGGAGATGAAATAATTTCTGAGATAGCCTTTAAAGGAAAATCCAGCTCACGGTAAAACAAGATCTCCTGAAGCCGTTCAAGCGATGTTTCATCGTAATAGCGATAGCCGTTCCATCTGTCGACCGATGACGGTTTAAGCAGTCCGATCTCATCGTAATAATGCAGCGTGCGCACGCTGACACCTGTAAGCTTTGCGATTTCTTTTATCAGCATTTTCATTGTCATTCCTCCCTTGATCTTCAGTATATACTATGACGCAGCGTCAATGTCAATAGGTTTTTGAAAAAAATTAGGTGCGTGGACGATCTTCATGCAAATTTCCCAATGGTAATATCAATAAACGGCTCCTATGTCTACTTTGAAAATATATATACCGGCACATCAAAGGTAACAAGTACATTTACACACAACAATTTTACCAAAGACCTTGTGTTCAGGATACACAATGACGGGCAGAACTTTATAATCTCGCCCGACGATATGTCCAAATCTATTGCAATCATTACCGGCAAGACATTTGACGGCAATGCTGATACAAAGGCACTTATTGCGGCACTTGCAAGCGTAACGTATATCTTTACAGGCGGCAGCAGCCATTCGTTTCAATTCACTTCGTCCGGCGGCATAAACCGCAACTGTGCGGGCGTGTCGGCGACATATCTCCTCAGTAGGCTGGCTGTCCCGAATGTGGATATGATCGCCGATAAGGTTTACACTCTTGACGGCGGTATAGGTCTGCCGCCTGCGGGAGTATTTACGATCGCAGGCAAACAGTTTTATAGGCTCTTTAATAACTGTGTATTTAAAATGGAGGATTAAAAAGATGTTTACGGACTGCGAAAAAAGAGAGCTTATCAAGTCACTTGCTATGGGTATGTCGTTTGAGGATATCTCGGTGATATACGGCATTTCCGAAGCTGATGTTACGGCGTTTTATGGTGAGCACAAAACCGAGGTTGAAGAAGAAATCAAATTTCAAAAGCAGAAGCGAGGTGACTGAAATGAACGGAATTGATATATCCCAGCACAACGGAAACGTTGACTGGGATAAGGTCAAAGCAAGCGGCAAGGTGGATTTTGTTATCCTCCGCTGCGGCTTTGGCAGAGAACACAGCCGTCAGATCGACAGGACATTTGAGCGCAATTATGCCGAGTGTAAGCGTGTGGGGCTGCCTGTCGGGGTGTATCATTACAGCTATGCGGATTCCGCCGCTGACGCAGAAAAAGAAGCGGAATTTTGTTTAAAACTTATTTCGGGCAAGCAGCTGGAGTTCCCCGTCTGGTTTGATGTTGAGGAACGTTCGCACGTTCTTCGTGGGAATTGTGATGATCTTGTTAAGGCATTCTGCGGCAAAATCGAAGCCGCAGGATACTACGCAGGCGTTTACAGCTTTGACAGCTTTTTTGCGTCAAGCTTATCGCCCGAAATAACCAAACGCTATGCGGCATGGTCGGCAAGAGTTGAAAACATTAAACCCACAGCCTGCAAAAATGTGGGTATGTGGCAGAATTCGTGGAAAGGTTCTGTTCCGGGTATTTCGGGAGATGTTGATACAAATATCTCCTATTATGATTATCCGTCTGCAATCAAAAAACGCTGTTTAAACGGCTTTTCTGAGGTCGATAAACAGCGTTTTTCGGTGTCGGCAGTGGCGGACAATTTAACCGCCGAACAGGCTGCGGAGATCATGAAAAAATGCTCGGAAATGGGCATGACGGCTGTTCGGCAGAGAAAGGAGGTGTAGCATATGGACTGGAAACGTAAGCTTTCGAGCCGTAAGTTCTGGGCGGCTGTTTCGGGCGTTGTGATCGCCGTTATGGTCGCTTTCGGGCAGGGTGCGGAAATGCAGGAGCGTGTTGCGGGCGTGATCTCTTCTGTCGGCGTTCTGGCGGTGTACATACTGTCGGAGGGCGCTGTTGACAAAGCGGCTGCGGAAAAATCGGACGATGATAAGTAATGTGTAAAAGGAGCGGCGGGATCTTTGAGTGTTGAGATCACGCCGCTTTCAAACGAAAGGAAGATTGATATTTATGAATTCGCCTATATGTTGGATCGGAGGGAAAAAGCTTCTCCGAAAACAAATCATTGCCATGTTTCCCGAAAAAATCGACCGATACATTGAGGTGTTCGGTGGTGCGGGCTGGGTGCTGTTCGGGCGTGATAAGCACGCTCCGCTTGAGGTCTACAATGATGCCGAGAGCAATCTTGTAAACCTGTTTCGGTGCATTAAATATCACTGCGGGGAGCTTCGGAGGGAGCTTGAGTGGAGGCTTAATTCCCGTGAGGATTTTTACGATTTTAAGGCTCAGCTCAACAGTCCCGGACTGACCGATATACAGCGTGCGGCTTTGTTTTATATGCTTATCCGCATAAGCTTCGGCGGCGACCGACGTACATTCGGGTGCAATACCAAAAATCTCGGCAATGCCATGGAGCAGCTCCCCGAGGTGTCCAAGAGGCTTAATGGAGTTGTTATTGAACACAAGGATTTTGAAAATCTCATAAATGTGTATGACCGACCGGGAGCGCTGTTTTACTGTGATCCGCCGTATCACATGACTGAGGATATGTATGATGTGCCGTTTACCGAGGACGATCACAGGCGGCTGAGAGATGCGCTGTCCCGCATAAAGGGCAGATTTTTGCTGTCGTACAATGATGATGAGTTTGTTCGGAAACTGTACAGCGGGTTTGAGATCGTGCCTGTTGAGAGAGCCAACAATCTTGCATCGGGCAGCTATAAAGAGATAATAGTTAAAAATTACTGAGTCCTTTCGGGCGGTATTTTTTTTAAGAGCAAAATAACGGATTACGTTATTTTGATGTTAACAAAAGTATCGTGCGGAGGGATTTTTTTATGATAAAACTCAATTTACAGCATATTTTGCAGGATAAAAACATCACGCAAAAGGAGCTGTCAAGGCTTACGGGCATACGTCCGTCAACAATTTGTGATATTTGCAATAACAATGCGGATTTTCTTAAGCTCGACAATCTCGACAGGATATGCTCAGCTCTTGACTGCGATGTTTCGGATATTGTTTCCTTTATTCCCTCCGCCAACCGTGGAGGAAATAATATTAATGAGGATTTTAAGTTTATTTGACGGTATATCATGCGGCAGGGTCGCTCTGGACAGGGCAGGCATTGCTGTTGAGGATTATGCGGCGTTTGAAATCGACAGATTTGCGGTGCAGACATCACAGAAAAATTATCCCGATATTCGCCGCTTCGGGAATGTATTTGACGGCAATTTTACGCAATTTGAGGGATATGATCTTCTCCTTGGCGGCAGTCCATGTACCTATTGGTCGATTGCCAAGCGCAACCGGGAAACTACCTGTGACGGTGAAGGGTTTAAGCTGTTCATGCAGTATGTTCGGGCATTGAAAGAGGCACGTCCCAGGTATTTTCTGTATGAAAATAACTACAGCATACATCAAAATATTAAAGATGAGATAAGCAATAAGCTGGGTGTTAAGCCTATAATGATAAACTCGGCTCTTGTGTCCGCACAGCAGCGCAAAAGATGCTACTGGACTAATATTCCGGGCGTTATACAGCCTGCCGACAAGGGCATAATGCTCAATGACATTATTGATCCGGAAGCGGTCGGCTGGAATAAAAAGTCGTACTGTATGACCGCCAATTATGCGGGGGCAACTCTCCGCAACACGCTTGAGCGGCATCAGCGGACAATGGTAGCCGTGCCCGTGCGCATAGGTGACATCGGCAGCAGTTCGCAGGGTCATCGGGTATACTCCGTATACGGCAAATCAGTGTGCCTGTCCGCTCAGCCGGGCGGTCAGGGCGGCAGTACGGGGTTGTATAGGATAGATCTTCCCGATGGGGATTATGTGATCCGCAAGCTTACTCCGATCGAGGCGGAGAGGCTTCAGACGCTGCCCGATAACTATACCGAGGGTGTTTCCGATACCCAGCGTTACAAACAGGTCGGCAATGGCTGGACCGTTGATGTTATTGCTCATATTTTAGGCTTTATCCCTGACTGATAAAATGCCCTTAGAATGCCGTAAAAACAGCGTTCTAAGGGCGTTTTTATTGCTTCATGTCTTTGGCGATGAGGTCGGATATATATCCGTTTAAGCTCATGCCTTTGGCTTCGGCAAATGCTTTGATCTTGTCGCGCTCACCTTTTGGCACAACAATCTTGATTTGATCGTATGCTTTTGCATTGTATTTTTGGTTGGCTCTTTTTTGTGCTTCGGTCAATGACATTTTGTACACCCCTTTTCATTTTTATTATAGCATATATTTTATATTGGTACAAGTGTATATATTGCATAAATGTGCAGACAAAAGTTTATCGAAAATGTCAATTGATATATTGGTACAAGTGTAGTATAATATAGACAATGAAGGGAGGACAAAAAGAGTGCAGCCACCACCTACCACAGTACGGGCTGCACTCCACACAAAGGAGACAAGGAGAGCAGCTCTCACGGCTCACCTCATCTCCTACATTGTAACATAGCGTGAGAGACAAGTCAAGTGAATGGAGGATTTTTATTATGTTTGAGATCAATTTTAACACAGGTGCTGGCAATTACGAGGACATCGGCACAATTGAGGAGGCTATGGCGGTAGCAGACAAAGAAGCCTGCTACACCCAGAAAGATATTGATATAGTCAAAGATGGGGAGATAGTAGCAACGAGAAGATGGTACGGCACGGCACCATCTGATGAAGATGAAGAGACGGACATTATAAAATTTGGCGACAGCGGATTTTATGACGATTGGGAGTTTTACGGTGAGTATGAATATATGAATACTAACGTATAAAAATGTGGCGG
>USNJ01000065.1 GCA_900556055.1 uncultured Ruminococcus sp. | reverse complement strand
TCTCGCCGCAAAACCGCATATATCAAAGCTTTTGCGGCGATTTCTTCTCCATAATTCTAATGGTTTTTATTATAAGAAAACGGTGTGCGGCTATGTGAGCTGCACACCGTTTTTGTTTGTCAGAATATATCCTTTTTGTTCTTTATATATCTCCGTACCTGTACCGCTATCATAAAAACAATGCAGGCAATAAGAAATGCGGGCATTATCCATGTGTTCGCATTCTCGTCCTCAGCGGATTTCATCTCCGTCCAGAGGGTCTGCATCTCGAGATTTGCCTCATCGGAGAGATTTACGAAAACCGTTGTCTTTTCCGCAATGAAATCCTGATCGGGATATGACACGGGATTGGAGCTTACCTCCTCATCAAGCATATCAAACGCCGCAGAATGCGGTGTTGAATAGCAGATGTAGTCGATGTTCGCATATGCGATATCAGGCTCGCACATGAAGTTTATATACATTTCGGCGGCTTCCTTCTGCTTTGAAGATGTCGGAATGCACATTGCGTCAACGAAAAGATTCGTGCCGCTTTTCGGAACCACAAAGTTCAGCGAATCGTTTTCCTCCATTATGGTCAGCGCATCGCCTGCGTAATACGGCGCTATCAGAGCATCACCTGCGCCCATTTTGTCGAAGATCTCGTCCATGACATACGCCTGAACTATACGCTTCTGCGCTTTCAGCTCGTCCGCCGCCTTTGTAAGCTCCTCACTGTCCTCGGTATTGAGCGAATATCCGCATTTTATCTCCGCAATGGCAAATGCATCACGCGGGTTATCAAACATCAGTATGTTGTCGAGATAATCCTCGTTCCAGAGAATGTCCCAGTCTATTTCCTCGGGCGGGATATCTATCATCGTTTCATCGTAAATAATGCCGACTGTTCCCCATGTGTACGGCACCGAATACTCATTTTCGGGATCATATTCAAGATTGCGGAAATTGGGCATTATATACCCGAAGTTCGGGATATTGTCATAATCGAGCTTCTGTATCATCTTTTCCTTTATCATCTTGTTTATCATATAATCCGAGGGGATTATTATGTCATAGGACGCTCCGCCGCCCTTCAGCTTTGCGTAAAGCTCCTCATTCGTCGCATAGTTCGTGTAATTCACTTTTATGCCCGTAAGTGCCGTAAATTCGGCATTTACGTTGAGTGTTCCCTCGTCTGCGCCCGTGCAGATGTATTCGCCCCAGTTGTAGACGTTTATTGAGATGTTCTGCCCTTTGAAGCGTGTGTAATAATCGGGATCGGCGACGGTCAGGGTCTGCGCCTCGGCTGCCTCTTCCTCATCGGCAGCGTCCTCTGCGGCAGGCTCGGCGGCGCATGAACAGAGCATTGCGGCAGCAAGCGCCAATGCTGCGATCGGGGAATATTTCTTCATGTTCATGCCTCCTTTTTCTTCATCTGCCTTATCTCAATAACATTCTTTACGATAAGAATGATAACGACAACGGCAAATATTATCGTAGAAAGCGCATTAATTTCGGGTGATACCTTTCTTCTTGTCATCGAATATATAGTGACGGGAAGTGTCTGCGAGGACGATCCGCTTGTGAAATAGCTGATAACAAAGTCATCGAGCGAATATGTGAATGCCATAAGAAATCCGCTTACAACTCCCGGCATTATCTCAGGCAGAACTACCTTCATAAACGCCTTGTACGGACTGCATCCGAGATCCTGCGCAGCCTCGTAAAGATGCGGATCCATCTGCCTGAATTTCGGCATGATGTTCAGGATAACATACGGCACATCGAACGTGATATGTGCGATAAGCAGCGTCACAAAGCCGAATTCAAGGTTCATTCTCGCCGCAAAGAACACGAACAGAAGCATCAGCGAAACGCCTGTAACGATCTCAGGATTTATTATAGGCATATTCGTTATGTTCATGACAACAGCCTTCGGGATCTTTTTCATTCCGTTTATGCCGATAGCTGCGAGCGTTCCCAGCACCGTTGAGATAACGCTTGCAAGAACGGCGATGATAAGCGTGTTTATCAGCGAGGATATTATGATCTCATTCTGAAACAGCTTTCTGTACCAGTCAAGAGTAAATCCGCTGAAAACGCTTCGGCTTTTTGATTCATTGAATGAAAAAACGATCAGCACAAATATCGGGACATAGAGAAAAAACATTACAAGCGCAAGATAGACCTTTCCGAGCTTCTTCATTTTATCCCCTCCCTTAAATAAGCACCTGATCGTCAGGGCTGAACTGATTCATGACAGTCATTATAACAAGGATTATGACCATGAGAACGAGCGAGATCGCCGCTCCGAGATGCGGATTATAGGCATTTCCGAGGAACTGCATCTCAATAAGGTCGCCTATCAGCAGGTTTGAACCGCCACCCAGCATTCTTGAAATTATGAACGTTGAGATGGCAGGAACAAAAACCATTGTGATACCAGAGGTTATTCCGGGCAGACTCAGCGGAACTATAACACGGAAAAGCGTAGATATGCCGCTGCAGCCAAGGTCGGACGCAGCTTCGATCACGCTTTTGTCTATCTTCACCATGACCGAATAAAGCGGCAGTATCATAAACGGCAGATAGTTGTAAACCATTCCGAGAACGACTGCACCCGACGTATTTATCAGCTTGAACGGACCTAAGCCTATAAGCCCGAGCAGATAGTTTATAACGCCGTTGTTGCCGAGGAGCGTCATCCATGCGTATGTTCTGAGAAGAAAGTTCATCCACATCGGCAGCATAACTATCATAAGCATAGTCGCCTGTTTGTGCTTTTCCATGCGTGACAGAATGAATGACACGGGATATGACACAACAAGGCAGATAGCCGTTGCAATGACCGAAAGCCATATCGAACGGAAGAAGATGTTAGCATACTGTCCGACATCCTGGATATTTTTTATCGTGAATGCGCCGTCATTTGTCGTGAACGCAAAAACTGCGATCATAAGCAGAGGAACGGCAATAAAAACGGTCATCCATACAAGGTACGGAGCCGAGACCCATTTTGTTTTCATTTCCTTATTCCTCGCTTTTTTTCATTATGTGGATATCGAACGGCGCAATATCCATGCCGATCATCGTTCCCACAGGCTCATGCAGCGTTGAATGGATTATCCACTTATGCTCCATTCCGTCAACTGTCATTTCATAGTGAACGCCCTTGAAAACTACGGATTCAACGATGCCCGTAAGCTTTGCATTTTCAGGCGGAACTATCTTTATATCCTCGGGACGGATAACAACATCGACCTTTTCATTTTTTGCAAAGCCCTTGTCAACGCACTCAAAGCGATGTCCCGAAAACTCGGCAACGCAGTCCTCGGGCATCACACCGTTTATAATGTTGCTCTCACCGATAAAGTCGGCAACGAAAGCATTCACGGGTTCATTGTATATATCTGTCGGAGATCCTATCTGCTGGATATTTCCGTTGTTCATGACAACAACGGTATCGCTCATCGTCAGAGCTTCCTCCTGATCGTGTGTGACATAAACAAAAGTAAGCTCCAGTGCCTGCTGTATCTTTCGCAGCTCAGTCTGCATTTCCTTCCTGAGCTTCAGGTCAAGTGCGCCGAGCGGTTCATCGAGAAGAAGCACCTTGGGACGGTTTACAAGCGCCCTTGCGATCGCAACACGCTGCTGCTGACCTCCCGAAAGACGGCTGACAGAACGCTTTTCAAATCCCTTGAGGTTGACAAGCTCCAGCATCTCGCCGACACGCTTTACCACCTCTTTATCGGGCAGCTTCTTTACTCTCAGACCGAATGCAATGTTCTCGTAAACATTAAGGTGCGGGAAAAGCGCATAACGCTGAAACACGGTATTGACATTTCTTTTGTAAGGCGGCAGACCGTTTATCCTCTTCCCCTCAAAGAAAACATCTCCGCTTGTTGGCTCAAGAAATCCGCCGATTATCCTGAGCGTCGTTGTCTTTCCGCAGCCCGAGGGACCGAGAAACGTAACGAACTCCTTGTCCTTTATATCAAGGCTTATCTTTTTGAGGATACGTTCCCCGTCCTCAAAAACGACCTCGATATCCTTCAGATTTACGATATTCTCCAATATGACCCCGACCTTCCACAATATTTTTATGAAGAAAGGCGCCGCTTTTTCGTTGAAATGCGGCATTATCTCCGTGTATCTGCCATAAAAATGCATAGCAGGATTGATTATAGCACTTTTATACTGCAATGTCAACGAAAGGCAGAATATATTTTGTAAATATTTGTGCGTTTTTGCCGTATTCGCTTTATTTCGCAAAAGAGATAGGCTCAAAGCTCTTTTTGAGTGCTTTTACGATACGATTGAAGCTGTTTCCGTCCGCATGAACGCTGTCGCCGTCATGTGTTCCGACCATCACTACTCCGCCTGCCGAATATTCGCTTACGAGATATTCTATCATATTTTTCTTTGACGCATTTTTATTGTATATCTTTATATAGCTGTACCCCTTGTAATCGTCTGACGGATAGCTTATGATTTTCAGCAGAGATGCTTCCGCATTTTCCTCCAGCTTCCTGCGCAGAGCCTCGATCCTGTCCGTTCTGTCCACAGCCATAAGATAGATCACCCTGTCCTCGGGCGGTGCGGGACGGCTGACATAATTTCTGTGCGGAGATCTTTTCAGTGTGCTGTATATCGACTTTTCCGCTTCATTTTCCAGTTTGTCGTAATATATCATCAGGCTGTCATCGCAGAGAGCGTTCGTGAAACAGTTTATGCCCTCGGAATTTATTATCCCACGCACCTTTTCGCATGTATCGTGCGATATGACATAAGCCTTGACATAGGTGTTTTCCTTTATATCATAAAGTGCTGCACCGTTCATGACAACAACAGGCATATTCATATGAACGTCCGAAAGCGGCTTCAGCAGCGAAGCGGGCGTGCGCATGGTAACGACCGTGAATTTCAGCCCCTCGTCTATCATGCGGTTAAGTTCTACCCTTGAATACGGCTCCATCTCCTGCGAAACGGGCGAAAGCATATCGTCAAGCTCAGCAGCAAAAAGCCTGTCTTTTATCCTTTTTCTCGGCAGATGTGCGGAATTTACCGCTATTCCTGCGGCTATTCCTATAAACGTGTCAAGCACTCGGTCCATTACAAAAAGCAGCGGCACACTGTCCGTGATATGTATGACCGTTATCGACAGGAACACGACGCATGAGAAATATGACGCATTTTTCTTGTTCAGCACGACCGTCGTGTACAGCACAGGGATTATCATCGCCGCAACAAGCACATATCCCGCAAATGTGTCGTATATCGGGAAAACATATATCTCCAGAACTATCGTCAGAAAGCCGAAAGATCCGCCGATAAATGTTCCTGCTGTCCGCTGAAGAGCCATTGCAAGTGTTTTGTCCGCATAAGGCTGAATGCACCAGAGCGCCGCCAGCATCGAATAGAACGGTATCCCTCCCCGTCCTCTCAGCAGGTAGATGACATAGCAGAGAAGCACGCTGAATGAAGATTTTATTATCCTGTTTCCGATCTGCGGGATATGATGTCCGTTTTTCATGTTATCGCTCTCCTTTTGCAATATTTTTATCGTAATTATTCATAACATCTTTTTAGCGTTTATCTAAGCAAATTGCTTTCTTAACATATATATAATATCATTCCGGCAGATAAAAATCAATATGTCAAATGACGGAATTTATTATATCAATTGCAAATTTGTATGTAAAATCGCATAAATATGCTTATATTTATCATAATACGCAAGATATTGTTATTTTACATTCAATTTCCTCTGCTATTTTGCTAATGCTTTATCACAAGAAAAATCCACGGTAAAAAGCAACAAAAAGATTCGAATATCTCGTCACCATGTTGTATAAATGCAAGAATATCATTTTAAAACATCAGATTTTGCAATTTTCGTATTGACAACTTGCAAAACTTGGTGTATCATGATAATCACAGAAAATAAAAACAGCGCTGACTTGCAGCCAGGTGAAAGGCGGTTGAAATAAATGATCAGACTTGAAGATGTTCACAAAAGCTTCGGCGATCTTGAAGTCCTGAAGGGCATCAACCTTAACGTCAAGGAAGGGGAAAAGCTTGTAATCATCGGTCCCAGCGGATCGGGAAAAAGTACATTGATAAGATGCATGAACTATCTCGAAGAACCGACTTCGGGCAAGGTTTATATTCATAATCACCTGATGTCCAAGAAAAGGCGTGCATTCATCAACAAGATACACTCGTCTATGGTTTTCCAGCAGTTCAATCTTTATCCGCACATGACAGTGCTTGACAATCTTACGCTTGCACCGATCAAGCTGAAAAAGATCCCCCGTGATGAGGCTGAGCAGACAGCGATGATGTATTTAAAGCGTGTGGGTCTTGAATCGAAGGCGCAGTCCTATCCGACATCGCTTTCGGGAGGTCAGCAGCAGAGGATCGCCATTGCAAGGGCGCTCACGATGCAGAACAGGATAATCTTTTTTGATGAACCGACATCGGCTCTCGATCCCGAGATGGTTCAGGAAGTGCTTGATGTTATGATCGAGCTTTCGCATGAGAAAAACTTCACAATGGTAGTCGTTACTCATGAGATGGGATTTGCAAGAGAGGTCGCAGACAGAGTTATCTTCGTTGACGGAGGAAAGATCCTCGAAGAAGGAACTCCGGAGCATTTCTTCACAAATCCCCGGAACGAAAGAACAAAGGCATTTTTAAGCAAGATAATCAGATAATGATCGGCATTGCCGTTCAGTAATAAAGTGTTGAAAGGAAAGTGTTTACTATGAAATTCAGAAAATATGCTTCAGCGGTTCTCGCAGTTTGCTGTCTTGCAGGTATGACTGCCTGCGGTTCTTCTTCAGGATCTTCCGAAACAACAACAGCGGCATCTGCCGATACAAGTGCAGCCGCTTCCGATGCAGGCAGTGCGGAAAGCGAAGAAACATCCGCTGCAGCCGATAATTCCGCATATGCAGACAAGGTTCTGAAGGTCGGAGTTAAGGATTCCGTTATCGGCTTCGGATATAAGGATCCCCTTTCCGGCGAATACAGCGGAATGGAGGTCGAGCTTGCAAAGAAGATCGCTGACAGCCTCGGATTCAAGGACGTTGAATTCACAACCGTTACGGCTGCAACAAGAACAGAGCTTCTCGATTCGGGCGATCTCGACTGCGTTATCGCAACATTCACTATCACAGACGAAAGAAAGAAGAGCTGGGATTTCTCCACTCCTTATTATACGGATGCGGTTACGGTCCTCGTTGAAACAGCCGACGGCATCACAAATGTTGACGGCCTCGTAGGCAAGAAGATCGGCGTTTCCACAGGTTCAACATCTGCATATAACCTTGCAAAGACAATGAGCGAAAAGGGACTTTTCGGTGATTACACAGTTCCCGAGTCCTCAGCTGATTTCGATATCTCGTCCTTCAATGAGGGCGGCACTACATTTGAGCAGTTCGGTGATTATCCCGCTATCTCAAACGCTATGGCAGCAGGCACAGTCGATGCGTTCTGCGTTGATAAGTCTATCCTCGCAAACTTCAAGACAGATGACCGCAGCTATATCGAAGATACTTTCGCACCGCAGGAATACGGCGTTGCAACAAAGAAAGGCTCCGAGCTTTCCGCTCCTATCGACAGCCTTATCAGCACATGGCTCGAGGACGGAACAATTGACGCTTACATCGCTGAATTCGGCCTTGAATGATCCGTTCACGATAATTTGATCTTCGGCGCAGATGAATTTTCTGCGCCGCTGAAAGGAGACATAAGCGTGATGCTTGTGTCATCTTTCAGCGGCGCAAAACGAAGTAAAGATGGTGATGATTATGTTTGATCCCGCAAAATGGAATCTGATCTGGACGCACAGACAGGCGTTCATCGACGGAACCGTATCAACGATAGTAATGGCATTTTTCGGACTTGTTATCGCAATGATACTCGGCATTATCTTCGGTCTGATGGCAACAAGCGGCAGAAAACCGCTCGAAGTCATTTCGAGAATATACGTTGAATTCATTCAGAACACGCCCGTAATGCTTCAGGCACTTTTCCTGTTTTACAGTGTGACATTTGCGGGAGTAAAGGGATTTTCCGCACTTCTCTGCGGCATAATCGCTCTTGGCATATACCACGGCGCATATATCTCAGAGGTTGTCCGTGCGGGAATATATTCAGTACCGAAGGGGCAGAGCGAGGCTGCTTATTCCCAGGGATTCAGCCAGCTTCAGACTATGTTCCTGATCGTTCTTCCGCAGACGCTGAGGATAATCCTCCCGCCTATGGTAAATCAGGTCGTAAACCTTATCAAGAATACATCATGTATGTTCCTCGCAGGCGGTGCAGTCGATCTTATATCCAGAACGAATGCATTTGCAGTAGGCGAAGGTACGGCATCCGCAGCAGGTCAGGGTTATATCATCGGCGGCGTTATCTTCTTCGTGATATGCTTCCCGCTCTCAATACTTGCATCGAAATGGGAGCAGAAGCTCAAGGAAAAGGATACGGCAAAGCCGACAAACACCAATAAAAAGAAGCCCGACGATATATCCGACGCCGAGCTTGACGAAATGATAAAAAACGGCATATGATACCGCTTTGCCATAAACGAGGTGAGAAAATTGGATAAGATAATGGGCAGCATCAGAATGATAACAAACGGCAGCATTTTAAGCTATCTTCTGAAGGGACTTGCATTTACCCTTGTGATCGCCGTTTTTGCGGTAGTTTTCGGAATTATCATCGGTTCCGTGCTGGCACTTGCAAGAAATTACTGCAACAGCCCCGGAACCAAGATATTCAAGTGGCTGTCGGTCGCATACATAGAGATATTCCGCAACACTCCGCTTATGCTCTGGATATTCATAGGTCTTGTATATTTCCCGTCAGTCGATGTATCAACGGATTTTGCACAGCTTATCGGCAATTCAAGAACTGAGGTCGCACTGCTTATCAAAGCCGTGATCGCACTTGTTCTGTTCACATCATCGGTAATAGCCGAGATAATCAGAGGCGGTCTGAACTCTATCCCGAAGGGACAGTTTGAGGCGGCATATTCGCAGGGCTTCAACTTCGTCCAGACGCTTATCTATGTCGTTCTCCCGCAGACCTTCAAGAACATTATCCCGACGCTTTTAAGCCAGGTCATCACGACTATCAAGGATACTTCCTATGTTGCGAACATAGCAGTTGCAGAGCTTCTCGGCAGAACGTTCCAGGTCATTCAGATCTCACCGAGATACACGGGATTTACATCACAGAATGTCTCCGATGTATTCGCTCTCTGCGGGCTTGCGTGTGTATTCTATTTTATCGTGAATTTCACGCTTTCCTGCATCGTAAGACGTATGCAGAAGCCTAAAGTCAGAAAGGCAGCCGTAAAAGCCGCCGCATAAAAACGCTCCTTAATTATAATAATATCTCCGAAGCCTGTGTCGTATTGCGATGCGGGCTTTGCTGCGTTATTGACATCACCGCATAACAGCTGTATAATATACTTATATTGTACATAAAGGAGCGATAAAAATGTTTGAATATTATGCCGACCAGCATCTGCATACGTCCTTTTCGGGGGACAGCGAAACGCCTCCCGAAGATCAGATAAACAGGGCTGTTTCGCTTGGTATCAAGCACATCTGTATCACCGACCATCACGATCACGATGTTGTTTCGGACATTGATTTTAACCTTGACTTCCCGAAATATTTCGAGGAAATGACAAGGCTCAGAGATATGTACAAAGGCAGGCTGGACATCTGCATCGGTCTTGAAATGGGACTCCAGAACCATATTGCAGGGTATCTTGAAGAGCTGTCAAAGGAATATCCCTTTGATTTCATCA
>USNJ01000064.1 GCA_900556055.1 uncultured Ruminococcus sp. | reverse complement strand
AAAAGTGAAAACAATCGAAAAAGCAAAAGAAGATCGTGCGAATGCAATTGCCTGTTTTGATAGTGCGCTGAGTTCAACAGCTCGCTCGGCGGCAGATTTACAGCTTTATCTGGCATACCGTGACGGTTTATGCAAACTTATAAAAGAGCGTGTAGCGGCAGGGGCGGACCTTGCATACATAGTAAGAAATTACAGTGAGGAAATGTGTGAGATCACAGAAAATATAATATCTGCAAGGATCGTACTGAATGAGGATAGACAAATATTATCAGAAGCTATAAAGTTGCAGGAAGAAGCCTGTGACGCCTTCGGAGCGGCATTGGCTGATGAAAGCATCAGACAGCGAAGCGTGAGTGAAGCCCAGACGAAAGCAAAGTTATGAAGCCTTAGGAGGTGTTCACAACGGCACTTGACAACGAAGCATTATTCGACCTTATCCGTGACGGGAACGATGATCTGAAGCCTGTGTTGTGGGAGCGTGTCAAGAAGCTCATGTATGCATATGCGGGGCGGTATTATCGGAGCTATTCAAGCTACTGCATCAGCTGTGGAGTGACGGAAGCAGACTTAAGGCAGGCGGCATATCAGGCATTTGAACAGAGCTTTGAGGGATACCGCTCAGATCGTGGAGCATATTCAAACTATCTGAATTTCATGTTCAAGCAAGCTGTGCGTTCCCTGTTCAGGCGGGATCCGCTCAACGACTGCGAAAGCCTGGATAAGCCTATCAGTGATGGAGAAGGGAACGAAACTGCGCCTATCGAGCTTATCGAGGACACAGCTGCGGCGTACGCTTTCGAGGACATAGAACGCCGTGACGTTTGCCGAGTGGTGAGGGAGCAGGTCGCAAAGCTTCCTGATCGGGAGCGTGA
Source organism: uncultured Ruminococcus sp. (assembly GCA_900556055.1). GTDB lineage: Bacteria > Bacillota > Clostridia > Oscillospirales > Ruminococcaceae > UMGS1889. Next base: position 8,983 of record USNJ01000064.1, on the reverse strand, counting down.
CATGATAGAACAGCATTTCTTTAACGGCAGGACATACGAGCAGATCGCAGCCGAGAAAGGGTTCTCGATAGCTCATGCAAGCAGCATAGGCAGGGCAGGAATTGCAAAGCTGCGGAGGAACAGAGAGCTTGACAGGCTTGCCGACAAGTACGGATATACGGGCAGCAGGATATATCACGACAGCTTGAGTGGGTTCAGACGTTCGGGAATATCTCAGGTTGAAGCCGTGGCATTGGAGCGTGTGAAGATCACTGAGGAGATCGAAGCGGCAGCGGCGGAACATGTACAGATCACGGAGAAGATGGAGGACAGAGCAAGAGAGGAGATGTGCAGAAGGGACACGGGAGCTTCTTTTGATGATATTATACGCTCTATGCAGGAAGAAACAGTGAGAAAGGCACGTTCTTCTTTTTGAAAAGAACCGTCAGCTTTATCGGTTACGAAATGTCACGGTTTTTAATAGATATTAAGGCTGAATTTTGCATTTAACGCCGAGCGAACGCCGAGCGAGCTCCGAGAAAATCAATCGAAGCACGAGTGAAGCAGGAGAAATAGGGCAGAGGGCGGCAGAACGACCGCACACGCCATTCTTGGCTTGTATCTGATAAATTACCCTATGAACAGTGAAGCCCCTTGTGTAGCCGTGAAGAAGCCCTGAGGGGCATTCCTGCATATCCCCCGGGGGGCAAGGGTGCGTTTTCCGAAAACGCAAGGAAACCGACTGCAAGCCGCTGTAAATGAAATATTCCCAAAATGGAAATTTATGGTTTTAGCGATTGATGGCGGTGCAGAAAAGGGGATATATCCACAGCAAGAACAGATATAAGACCTGCTCAGCGGATAACTGTAAGCAGTTCGCACACTACCATTTTAAAGGAACCTGAAAGGAAGTGAGTTTATAACACCAAAACAGCTTAGAGCATTGAAAGCTATATTTATTGTTTTAGATGCTCTGCTCAATTCATCGGAAGAGGCGGTTTGCGTTTTAAATGCGGCATCGGGGCTGTTAAGCGGATTTACTTCAGTTCCCGATTATGAAGCCGTTAACAAATTTCTTGACGAAACCGCATTATACAGGAGGAATCACAATTGAACGAGCTTAAAATTTTTGAAAGCCCCGATTTCGGAAAGGTCAGAACAATGGAAATCGACAGCGAGCCTTATTTCGTCGGTAAAGATGTAGCTGAAATACTTGGGTATAAGGATACATCAGATGCAATGAAAAGACATGTAGATAACGAGGATAAGCTGACAAGGTGTTTCACCGACTCAGGTCAGAACCGTGAAATGTACGTAATTAACGAAAGCGGACTTTATAGTCTTATTCTGTCAAGCAAGCTTCCGAAAGCAAAAGAATTCAAGCACTGGGTAACATCAGAGGTGCTGCCAAGTATCAGAAAGCATGGCGTATATGCCGTGGACGAACTGCTTAATGATCCTGAGCTTGCTATTAAGGCGTTTACAGCTCTCAAAGAAGAACGCCAGAGAAACAAGCAGCTCACCGACACAGTAGCAATACAGAGCCAGCAGATCGCAGAGCTTACACCGAAAGCGTCTTATTATGACGTTGTACTTAACTGCAAGGATCTGCTCTCGATAACCGAGATCGCAAAGGATTACGGCAAATCGGCTAAGTGGCTTAACAATTATCTCCATGACAACAAGGTACAGTTTAAGCAGGGTAATATATGGCTGCTGTATCAGAATCACGCCGAAAAAGGATATACCAATACCAAAACGCAGACGTTTAATGGCAACGATGGCAAGGTGCACACTAAGGTGCATACATATTGGACGCAGAAAGGCAGGCTGTTTATATATGATCTCCTGAAGCGTCAGGGAATTGTGCCAATCATTGAACGTGGCTGAAAGGGGGCATAACCAATGATCAAGAAACAAAATCCCATGCACTGGGATGCACTCCCCGATGTGCTGACGATAAAGCAGGCATCTATTATCCTGCAAGTGACGGGAGAATATGTGCGAAAGAATTGTGCTGACGGCACGATCCCTGCCGTGAAAATCGGTAAGTCATGGCGAATAAGTAAACACCGCCTGATGGCGCTTATGGGAGAGGAGGCACCCACATGAAAAACTACATAATCACCACCCGCACCGAAAGCGTCTGGGGCGAGGTGCTGTGCGACACGTTTTATGTAGGGTTAGTGTAGGGTTGAAGGGGTTTTATAAATACCTTTACAGTTGTTTTTGAAAAAAGAAAATATATATAAATACTATAAGGGTGTTTTATAAATGCCTCAAACCCTACATGGCGAGGAGGTCAGGTGTTGAGTTGTCAAACAGTTTGACAACTTGATTACAGAACAAAAGCTCCCACACCCAAACGGCATGAGAGCTTTCATCAATGCAGTTGTAACCGCTGCTTCAAAGCTTCCTGCAAGACAGCGGAAAAATTGATATTTGCCTGTTCTGCCTTTTCATTCAGCCATGACGGAATAGTACAGTTCTTCTTGACAGCCCTGTTATCAAGCATTCTGCGGTATGCTCCCAGGTCTGCATCAACAAGTGTCTTTATTTCGTTTGATTTGCAATTCAGTTCGGCAAGCTCCGAAGGCTTCGGAAGCTCCTGCCTGCGGTCTTCATATGACACGCCGAGAACACTTATCGCATCACGTGCCATGTCTATTGCTTCGGTAATAGTTTCCCCGAAAGTGTTATTGTCAAAATCGGGAATAGTCACAAGATAGCCGCTGCCGTCCTCGCATTTTGTGAGTATTACAGGATAACAAACTTTCATTTCATCATCGCTCCTTCGTATATCGGAACAGTTCGGGGGAGTTTTTCGGCTCCCCGTCCGCTATTTCAGATTTCTTCGTTTGATTATTGCCTTTGCCAGATTTTCGTTGATCTCCGTGTGTCTCGGTACTGCTTCGGTTTTATCATCTTTAACGTAAACATCGTGATTTCCTCCGCTTCTGTCAAATTTCCAGCCGTTCTTTTCAAGCAACTTTATCAGATCCCGCCTTTTCAAGTTTTCCCCTCCCTCTGCATATTATTATACGCCTTTTATGCGTATTTGTCAACAGATACAAAGCAGAATTGCATAGAATATTCTATGCGTATTTTGTACGTATTGTATAAAATAGCCGAGGAGGTACACAGGGCGAGCAAAGCAGCCGTGTTTGTGATGAAGACAAACTCAATAACGAATCGTTATCAAGTTTAGGACAGCGTGGCGGTTGGCTTATCAACGAAAGCGGACTTTACAGCCTTATGTTAAGCAAAATCAACAGCAACGTCGGCGTGTTCTGTGGTTGGTGACAGCACTATCCCTAACCATTTTTAGACACGGCTTATATGTGGTTAAGAACGCCGAAAATCTCAAAGTGAAGTCGTAGACCTGCTCAGACGAACGAAAATGGCGGTTTTGACGGTCTGGACGTTTAAACGATAAATTACCCTATAAAAATATATGCCCCTTAAAACGCTTTATAGAACGTCTGAGGGGCATATCTGTAATTTAGGCTGTTTCTTTTGCTTTGGGTTCTTCTATGCTCTCCAGCGCTGTTTTAGCTTTCTTCTTCTGCCTCTCGGCTCTTTTTCCGTCAGCATACCCTATCTGATAAAGACACACACATCTGCACATTTCTCCGTTATCATCAACGAACTCATCAATATAATTGAGATAATCTTTTATGCGGGATATGATTTCATCTATATGCATACTTTTAAGAGTTTTTCGTGTATTCTCAGTAGCTGTTTCAAGCTTCTCCAACCATTCCTTATGCACTTTCAGCGTGTTTGCATATATGTCGAACGCTTTCTGCGGATACCTGAGTTTGAACGGATTATCGCCGAAATAAAGCGATGCGAGTTCCAGTTCACTTTCTGAGAGTGCGGCTTCATCACCCAAAACAACGAACTTTGCAAATCTGAAACGGTAATCTGTCTTGAATGCGCCGCAATATATCCTTGCCTTTGAAAAAAAGTAGATATTGTGCGCAACTTCTTCCAGGGCATCATAACGTGAGATGTCTTCGGATTTGCTAAGAATATTACAAACAGCATACATTATCCGATGTCTGAGGTCTTCTTTTGGTATCATAATTAAAACTTCCTTTCAAAAATACTTGACATCTCGGAGCAGGTCGGGTATAATATATTTGAACCTACTCCGAGTGGGTTTTCGGCTCTTACATTTCGCTTTGGTCGGTGAAGTATGTAAGGGCTTTTCTTTTTATGCGAATGCTATTCCGATGTTCAGACCTCGGCTCAGTCCTTCGGAGAAGCCGCCTGTTACATTCTCAAACCTACTCCCGATAGCTGCGCCTGCGTCCATAAGCGGGGCAAGCAGAGCCGCAAGAGCCTTCGGAACATAACCTATATGGAATGCACCCTTGTTCTTTACCTCGGCTATAACGGCTACTGCGTGGCTGCCGTGGGCGTTCTTTCTGTCTCTGAGCAGGTGAACGGAAATATCTGCGGGGGAATAGCTTTCAAGATGTTCAAGTGCTTCCTGCCTTCTTCCGAAGCTCACGCCGCTGACCTTTGTGCGGATAACTCCCACACGATGAAGCGCCCATGCTTTGAGCATTGCCGCCGAGCGTGTGAAGCCCTGTTTTACAAGGCGGTTTGCTGTTGTCATGATGTGCGATCTGATCTTGCTGATACTCATTGCGTTTTCCTCCTTTTTGTGTTTCGCTCTCTGAGCTTGATTATATTATAATCTATTTACGTGAATATATCAATTGACAAAACAGACAAATCTATTCACGTAAATATAGCTATTATGTATATTTACGTGAATATTACTGATATGGTATAATAAAAAAGGGGAGGTGAACAAAAAAATGGCTATAAGTAAAGCACAGCAAAAAGCGGTTCATAACTATGTAAGAAATAATTATGATCGAATAGAATTAACAGTGAGCCCAAAAGGGACGAAAGATCAGATAAAGGCTCATGCGGCAAAGAAAGGCGAAACACTTAACGGTTTTATCAATCGAGCGATTAATGAAACTATTCAAAGAGATAATGAAGCTGCTTTATCTGCGTCCGTTCAGCCTGAAGAAGTAGAACCCGACAGCACTGTCGCTTTCCACTCTGAGCATGTCAATGATCTAACGCCGCATCAGAGAGCTGCGCCCGTTGATGTTCTCGGCTTATCGGTACGCACATACAACATGATCAGAAGGGCAGGCTGTGAAACGGTTGGCGAGCTTGTCGAATATCTGCACACGGATAAATGTGTTATGCCGCATGAAGGCAAGGCTTACAGGGAAATAGAAGATGCTCTGGACGAATTTGCAGGTAAATAAAGAATGCCCCTCAGAACGAAATTACAGCCGTTCCGAGGGGCGCATTTTATAGGCGGGTATCAGAGAGGGGACGCATTCCGCTGACCCTCTGAAATTGACAACACATTGACAACATTTGTTGTCAAAAGTGATAAAATGACATAAAAACCTGCTCAACGATATAAGAAGCATATGTATTGTAAGTCACGTATCTATGGGATTTTTCGGAATTTTACAAGAAGCTGTAAAAATCAAAAAATAGCTCTCATAACCCGAAGGTCGTTGGTTCAAATCCAGCTCCCGCAACCACTAAAAACCTCGTAGATGCGCTATCTGCGAGGTTTTTCTTTTATTTTGAAAAATGTATATTTTTACGTTGACCCCAATTTTGACCCCAATAACTAACATTGCAGAAACCACTGCCTGCTTACAATGAAACAATCTATTTTGTGGTCAGAGGTTTTTCTTCTTAAGATGCCAGCAAAATTTGATATATGTAAAAAGTATCGTCCTATACACATTATTTTGCGTATAGGACGACTTTCATTTTATGGGTCGCATCTTCTCCATACTTGAACGGAGGTGATCCGCAAGAACATGTCCATATTTGTTAAGTGTTGTGCTTGCCTGGGCATGGCCAAGTATCTTCGAAAGTACGAGGATATCCATACCATTTTCAACGGCTCGCGTGGCAAAAGTGTGCCGAAGCGTATGAAATCCAATAGAGACTTCTCTTGTTCCCAGTTGTATGGTTTTATCTATTCCAGCTGCCCTTACAATGCGGTTGAAGTTGTCAGCATAAGTATGTTGGTCATAGGGATATCCAAGAGAATTTGAGAACACAAATCCGTAATCTTTATATGCTATACCGCCATTTGACTTATCTTCCTCGGTATATCTCCGCTGCTTCTGCAGAATCTCAACAGCTTCAGGAATCAGCGATATGTCACGGATACTTGTATATGTTTTAGGGGAACTGCGCATAAGAACAGTCTTGTTTTCATCACGGTTGCCAAAATATTCAGCCGTGTTTGGGATGACACCTTCTTTGTATTCGCGCTTTATGCTGGATCTAACATGAATTACCGGATTATCTCCTTCCAGTTGAATGTCATCGTATTTCAAAGCAAGAACTTCGCCAACACGCATTCCTGTGTATAAAGCAAGGATTATGGGGATTCCATGCCTGTCGCTGAGTGCAGCCTTTTCGATTGCTGTCTGCTCCTCGATAGTGAGAACACGCATCTCCTTTTTGACCTGTTTTGGAGTTTTTACAAGATCAGCGATGTTTCTGTTTATTAGACCGTTGATACATGCCTGTTTAAGTGCTGCGTGTATCATATTTTTGATGTTAAGAATAGTTTTAGCTGAATTTCCTCCTTCCTTGCCATCAAGTCTTCCTCCTGTCGATTTGTAGTTGAGAAATTGCTGAAGTCTGTCTGGCTGTAGATCCTGAAGTTTGATGTTGTGAAAATAAGGAGCTAAATGGCCATTTATATAAGTCTTATAGCTCGTGTAAGTTGATGGCTTTATGCTTGGCTTTGCATAAACATCAAGCCATATAAGCATCCAACTTACAAAGGTCTTGTTATCTTTGTCGCAATATGTACCAGTGTCGAGCTGATATTTGGTTTCCGTAAGCTTTCGGCGTACTTTCTTCTCAGTTGCACCGTAAATTGAGATTCGTTTGGGTTTGCCATTATCCTGATAACCAATAACCAATCTTGCCTCATATCTGCCATCTGAACGGCACCGAATTCCTCCGGCACCGTTAGCTGATTTAGACTTACGAGGCTTCTTTGGCGGTGGAGCGTTTTTTAATCTTATGATTTCAGCCATAGACTACCTCCTATAATAATCAATTGCTCCGGCTGAGCTGTTAAGCCAGTCGATCAGTTTGTCTTTCGGAACGATTTTGCGTTTTCCTATAGCAATGCAGGGAAACCCTTTGCTTCGGAAAAGTTCATAAGATTTACTGAGTGATATACCCATGACTTTAGATAATGTTTTCGCATCAATAACAACGGGAATTTGATCAAAACTCGTGAAAAAATTGTTCTGTTCCATATGTTATACCTCCTTCATGTTTAATAATATATATTTGTATTCTGCATAAATACTGCTTTAAAAAAAGCGGTTATAATCATAGTGATATTGACTGCTCACTCGACATAAATCTGCTTACCTACACCAATGTGGCATTCATATTTGTCATAAATAAAATGAGCTATCAGCGGGTTGCAGCATAGGTTTTGACAAAAAGACAATTTTTTGAGATATTATAGGTGGTTTCTCAGAACTGTACTTGTTGTTCTCAATTGTACGAAAAACAGCGTTGTGAAGACTTCGAGTAAAGTCGCTGTCTGTATACATATTAAGGCTTTCGAAAATGCGCGCGATTTCCGGGCAGTTGCACTGTAACATCCTTGTAAACAAGTTATAATCCCTGAAAAGGCAGGTATCGTCGAGATGCTGGCATTGATAAGTTTCTTCCTTATTACGACATTCCTTATATACTTCGTTAATTATATAAGTATTTATGTTATATGGCAAATTTATCCTCAAAATTCTAGTTAGTGCTAAGCATTGAAGGAAGAGGATACATCGTTTATCTCTTTCGTGATTGCTGTTTTTTAGGTGAGTTTCCAGAGCATTTACTGCGGTGGTCAGTTTGTATTTGTCATTTGAAGTATATACAAATGCAAAGTCCCTAAAAAGCATGTATCTAGCGTCACCTGTTGTTTGATAAGCGTATCCGGCGGTTTTCTTGAGCAGCTCACTGTCATTAAAAACATGATTTCTGCTGATATACAGCTCTTCAAGAGTGCTGAAGAATCGAGAAGGAACATTGGTATGTTTTACTTCATCCGTAATTGCTTTAGCCTTATCGATGATTTCTTTAAAGTTATCGTAGGAATCAGCATATTTGCAACATCTGGAAAATAATTCAAGCCATTTTTCCTGTGGAATATATTCTGAGATTGTGCTAAGGAAATCAGTCAAAGCCTTCAAATTATCCGAATTGGTTTCGATATATCCGGTTATTGCGATATTGGCTTGTTCCTGAGTCAATGATCTGTCACCCAAAATCGACAGACGTGTCTCTGATTGTATTTTGCTTAAATTATATTCATTCATCATTTATTCCTCCAATTTTGTTTATTTGTATTTTAAGAACCCGCATATCCTTATCGTTTATGCGGATACGATTATCTTTTGGAATACGCATAAGCGGTTTATTTGTACGAGCATCTAAGAGAATACCCATTGAGATTAGCATTTGCTTTATATCATTATCTCTAATGTTACTGCCGTTTGGCAAGGAGTTTTTAATTCGCAAGAAAAAAACACGTTGCTGATCAACTGTAAAGATGAGGCTTTTTCCATCTGTTAATGCTGAAGATGCATCTAACCCAACTGATACCTCTATATTTGAACAATGACTGCCTTTAATAAAATACTTGGCAACATTGTTCTCTGCAATGATACTGTCAATCGCTTGGCAGATATAAAAAGATAATGACGGCTCTTTTATATGTACACATTGCAACTGTGCTGCTCTATGCAAGTAACTCAGCATCTTACTTTTGAGATCGCACAAATAGTTCTCTTCTACTCCTATCATCTTAAAGAAATGGGAGAAAAAACAGAAAAAATTGAGCATCTGGCAATGGTTATCATATATCCTGGCGTGAGGTATGTCGGTGTAGATCTGCATAAGCTCT
>USNJ01000063.1 GCA_900556055.1 uncultured Ruminococcus sp. | reverse complement strand
TTTCAACCGCCGACAGCTCTGCATATTTTCGGCGGCTTGCATCACGATACCGTCCGAACAACAGCGGTATTCTGACGTAAGGAGGGCGTATGAACAGCTTTAATATTCACACCGTAAAAAGAAATATCGGACGGTACGGGACAAATATAACGTTCCGCCGCCCCGTAAAGAACCGGTTTGGCGAGGATACTTCGGAAACTGTTGATATTCACAGACTCCGAGGAATTTTTCATAATACATCGTCCGGCTGGAAATCTGTCAGTCATTCTGATGAAACAGAGGTACGAAAGAAGCCGCAGCCTATGATAATGACTATGTTTTCCGACACGGCTCTGCTCCGTCAGGGCGATCTGTGTACGATAGGCAACAAGGATTTTCGGCTGCTTGCTGTTGATGATGTTGACTGTGCAGGAGAAGTTGCTGAGATCTCACTGGAGGCGATCGTATGATTGAATTTGACTGCTCGGAAATAACCGATAATATCAGGAATTTTTTACTCAGCATGGAATCTGCACAGAAGCAGTGGGCTCTTTCGGAATGTCATATCCTTGAAGCGAAAATGAAAAGAGATGCACCTTGGCACAACATTACACACGAAGCCCGCAGAAGGCTGAGTGCGTCATACACCGTGGAAAACGGTATCGTTGATATAACACTTTCCCACGGAGTTGACTATGGTGTTTATCTGGAGCTTGCTCACAAAAAAGAAGGAGAAGTTTTTGCTCCTTACGCTATTATCGGACCCGTTGTCCGTGCTGACGGCAAAAAAATAATGGCTTCATACAGTCAGTTCGTTCAGAAATGCATGAGGGTGATGTCATGATCGTCATAGAAAAAGCTTTTAACGCATTGAGATCCGCCGATGTCCCCGTATACTTCCCCGGCACGCACAAGGGCGAATGCACATCGCCCTATGCGGTGATCAGGAAGCTGTCATCATCGCAGTATGTGACATACTCCACAGATGTGCATTACATGGAGGTCATATGCTGCGCACCGAATATCAGCGGCTGCTTTGAGCTTGCCGATAAAGCAAAGGCGGGACTGAGGACGATATATCCCACAATCAGATCGACAAGAGATGTCTCCGAGCCGTATTGGTCGGAAACAAGCCGCTGCTGGATGGTGCAGCTCGAATACACATATTACAAAAAAATCAAGGAGGGTGTTTAACCTATGGCACTTAAAAAGGGAAATGAGATCGCAACCATTGACGTTGTACTCGTAACAATCACTGCAACAATTAACGATGTCACTACCGAACTTGCAATCGATACTGCATCACAGATCGGCATAGAGCCGCAGACAAGCACGACTGAGGCTGTACAGCTGATCATAAAGGGAAAGCTGAAGGCGCAGAAGAGAGGCAAGGTAACTCTCACGGGCAACAAGATCACGCTCAAGGACAACGTGTTTATCCCTGAGCTCGTGAAGCTCCTGCAGGGCGGTACTATCACATACGGCGAGGACGGCAAGACCGTAACAAAGTATGTTCCCCCCGTTGCGGGTTCGAGCCTTGACGATCTTCCCGTATTTACGCTCAATGCGTATTCTGCGCAGTATGATGCGTCGGGTCTGATCGTGCGCTATGAAAAGACAAGCTATCCCAACTGCACCGGACAGCCTGTGTCCATGTCCAGTGAGGATAATGTTTTCCGTGTACCGACCTACACGATCGATTCCGCTCCCGCAGTCGGTCAGGCTCCGTATGAGATCGAATATCTTGACGAGCTTCCCGCAATTTCGGCGTAAAAATAAGGAGGAAAAGTTATGTCAGAGCTTAAGGTCACACCAATCGAAGATATCGTCAGGGCGAATGCTCCCAAGACCGTGGAGCTCCCGCCCTTTCCCGACGGCACACCGTTCGCGGCGAAGCTTCGCCGTCCGTCTATGCTTATGCTCATGAAGAGCGGCAGGATCCCGAACAGACTGATCGAAACGGCTTCGGGACTTTTTTCCGGCGATAAAAAGCCGAAGAAAGAGAACGTTGACTTCACGGAACTTGTGCCGATGATGGAAGCTGTGTGTGAAGCATCGCTTGTCGAACCGACTGTGAAGCAGCTTCGTGAAAACGATGTACAGCTTACCGATGCACAGATGAATGCGATCTTTGCGTATTCGCAGAAGGGCGCAGAGGGACTGGAACAGTTTCGTCGGCAGTCCGAGAATATTATCACTGATTGACATTTCACGGCGGTGCGGTCAGCGTCCGAGCAGTATTGCGGGTGTGGACGATGACTACACTGCCTTTTGTTTCGATGAGGCGTGTACATATATCCTGTCCCGAATCGAACAGGGCGAAGAACCCGAATTTGATCTTAATGAGCCGCCTGTTGAGCGGCATTTTTCATCGTATTCGGAGATGCTGAAATTTTACGAAATATCCAACTAAAGGAGGGACTGCCGATGGCATACGATCTCGGCAATGCAGTCGGTCACATTAAAATGGACAGCTCGGGACTGACAGAGGGCTTTTCCGCTGCTCTCGGTGTCATCGAGCAGTTTGTTCAGAGCGTTCATACTCTTTCCGCGTCGCTGACACAGGCAGAGGGCACGCTTAACAGCACAGCTCAGACTATGGCGGGCAGTTTGCAGAGCACTGCGGCGGGCTTAACACAGGCAATGCAGCAGACTCAGGCAGCGGTCGGTCAGACTGCAAATGCTGTACAGACGGGGCTTGCGGGAGCTGCGGAAAATGCATCTGCGGCTATGCAGCAGGCTCAGACGGCGGCACAGCAGACGGCAAATGTCGTAGGCGGCACTCTCCCCGATGCTATGGAGCAAGCTTCGGAGAGCACCGATGGACTTAACGATTCTCTCGGTGAAACGTCCGATAATATGCGTGATACCGGAAATCGAAGCGAAGAGGCGGGCAAGAAAGCCAAGAAGGGCATGAACGAGGGCGAAGAAGCGGCAAAGAAATTCGGCGATACCGCCAAGAAGGTCGCCGATGCTGTGAAAAAGGCTTTTATTGCGCTGACTGCTGCCATTACAGCGGCGTTTGCGGGAGCGCTTAAGGTCGGAGCGGATTTCGAAGCGTCCATGTCGCAGGTTGCGGCAACGATGGGAACTACCGTTGAGGCTATCCCCGAACTGTCCGACATCGCAAAGGAAATGGGCGCATCAACAAAGTACACGGCATCTCAGGCGGCGGAAGCCTTGAATTATCTTGCACTTGCGGGATATACGGCAGAAGAGCAGATAGCGGCTTTGCCTACGGTGCTTAGTCTCGCATCGGCTGGCGGCATGGATCTTGCTTATGCATCGGATCTTGTAACTGATTCTATGTCGGCTCTCAACTTAAAAATAGAAGATCTTACAGAATTTTCGGATCAGCTGGCAAGAACTGCACAGCGATCCAACACCGGAGTTGCTCAGCTCGGTGAAGCCATTCTTCAGATCGGCGGTACTGCAAAAATACTTGCAGGCGGCACAACAGAGCTTAACACTGCCCTTGGTATCCTTGCCGATAACGGTATAAAGGGTGCTGAAGGCGGTACTGCTCTCAGACAGGTGCTGCTTAATCTTACTGCCCCGACAGATACGGCGAGAGAATATATGCAGGAGCTGGGACTTTCGGCGTTTGACGCAGCGGGCAATATGAAACCTCTTAATCAGACCTTCGGCGAGCTTGCGAAGATCCTTGAAAACGCTACTGCGGAACAGCGGCAGGAGGCTCTTGCAAAAATATTTGATGCCCGTCAGCTTAAATCCGCAGAAGCTTTGCTCTCGAATTATGGGGATCGATGGGACGAGCTTACAAAAGAGATCACAAACAGCACAGGTGCTGCCGAAGCGATGGCGGAAACCATGAACGACAACCTTAAGGGTGCTGTCACTATCATGCAGTCGGCTATTGAAGGTCTTGGCATCACCGTATACGGAAGCCTTGAAGTACCCATGAGAAACGCTGTAAGCTCCGCTACATCGGAGATCGACAAGCTTAATGCTTCGATAAAATCGGGCGGACTTTCGGCGAGTGTTGAGAAGCTTTCCGAGGCATTTGCGGAGCTTGTCGGCTCTGCGATCAGGTTTGCGGCGGAAGATGCTATCCCGGCTATTATCAATATGTTTGAGTGGATCGTTGATAACGGAGAAACTGTTCTCGGTCTGGTCGGTTCTATCGGTTCGGCTTTCCTTGCTTGGCAGTTCAGTAAAGCCTTTTCTTCTTTTGCATCTATGGTAAGCGGTGCAATGACATCGCTTATAAAATTTGCAGCAAGCACTGCAACGGCGACAGCTGCGCAGGAAGCTTTCAACGCTGCGGTCGCAAAAAACAAATATATGATAATCGGCACTGCTCTTGCGGCTCTTATTGCAGCTATCGCAACTGCCGGCAAGGATATGGGTGTGCTTAATGATGCTTTCGTCGCTCTCCGAGCTATCGTTGTTGTAGCAGCCGCCTCTTTTGGCATATACGCACTCAAGGTGCTTGAAGCAGGTGCAGCTACAGGTGCATTAACAACACAGACTGTACTTGCGACTCTTGCATCGTCCAAGCTTGTCACTGCGCTTAAAGCTGCATGGGCAGTCATGGCTTCTCATCCCATTCTTGCAGTTACAGCGGCAGTTGCCGCTCTTGCCGCTGCAGGGTCTATACTTTTACACAAATGGGCAGAAGCAAAAGATAAGGTTCCGGCTGCTGTACAGGCTGTAACCGATAAATATAAGGAACAGCAGGAAGAGCTTGACCGTCTTACGCAGAAATATGAGGAAGCAAAGGAAAAATCCGAAGAGAGTATAGAGACCGATAATACTAAGATCGACACATATGCCGCTTTATATGAAAGTTTGCAGAAAAACGTTGATATGACTACCGGTCTTATAACCAATCAGGAAACTGCCAATGAGATAGTCAAGCAGATGAATGACATTTATCCTAATAGTATACAGCTGATCGAAAAGCAGGGGCAGGCGTATCTTGACCTGTCATCATCGGTCGAGCAGTATATTGAACAGCTCAGAGCAGAGGCGTATATCAACGGCTTGACACCTGTATATCAGCAGGCACTTGTCAATATGCAAAAGCTCAAGGACACGACCAACGAAGCCAAGCAGGAGTGGGTGTCGGCAGGCGAAGCGTATGAAGGAGCTCTTGACCGTTACAACAAATTTCTCAAAGATGGCATAGTGACCGAAGAGGAGCTCAGTGCCGCAAGGACGGCGGGATTCAAAAATGTCGCCGACTATCTTGAGGAGCAGCGTGATGTGGCTGCCGAAACGGTAAATCAGACAGGACAGATCTATCAGAAGCAGGTATCACTCGTCAGCGACGCTCAGAAAGAAATTGAAAATTATGAGCAGAAGATCGTTGATGCAAAGCGTGATGCCATGTATAACTCCGATCAGATATACAGCTCCGAACTCGAAAATCAGCAGGAGTTTTATAAGCGGCAGGCTGACCGGTATCGGCAGCAGATGCTTTCGGGCGATGATTCTTCGGATATACTTTATCAGCATTCCGAAGCAAAAATGGCTGATATGAACGATAAGCTTGCTGAGCTGGAGGACGCATATAAAAAGCATCAGTTTGCGAGTGACTCGGAGTATTATCAAAAGCGGCTTGACATTATCACAGATGCAAATCTCAAGGAATATGCCGAGTGGTGGGAGCTGTACGACAAAACGACAGATGCTCAGGATAAGCTCAACAAGGAAAAGGCATCTGCCGATAAGGAAGCTGCCGACAAGCATATAAAAACGCTGCAGGACGCTTTTGACAAGGAAGAAAAGGCGCTTGACACGAACTGCAAGCTCGGCATCATCACCGAAACGCAGTATTACGATCAGCTTGAAGCTCTGCTGAATGAGTATAAGGCAAAGGGACTTGATCTGTGGGAAGAATACGGCGATGATATAAAGATCGCACGCAAAAGGATCGCTGATGATCTTGCCAAGAGCGACAAGGAAGATGCCGAAAAATCATTCTCAGCATGGAGCGACAATATCAACAGCATTATCGACGCTCACAAGACCAAGTATGACTCCATCATTGCCAATCAGGATAAGCTTGCAAGCAGTCTGTCAAGCTACGGAGATCTGTATAAAATGGTTTCCGAGGAAGTCAAAAAAGCTGATGGCACGACCGAAACTGCGCAGAAAATGCAGCTCGAAAATATGGACAAGCAGCTTGCTTCCGTTGAAAAATTCGGAACATCTGTCGAAAAGCTGAAAAATCGGGGATTGTCTCAGGGACTTATCTCCGAAATCGTGGCGATGGATACGGAAAAAGGTCAGGAATACATGAATCTTCTGACTAAGCTGTCCGATTCCGAACTGAAAAAGTATTCTGACAGCTACGACAAAAAGCAGGAATATGCAAAGCAGTTTGCAAAGGATTTTTATGCAAGTGAGATCCAGACGCTTGAAACCGACTTTACAAATAAAGTCAAAACCGTCCTCGAAGCCCTGCCGCCCGAAACCAAGCTTATCGGTGAGGACAGCATCAACGGCTTTATTGAGGGCGTGCAGAGCAAGCAGGCGGACAGCTCGGAGACGATGCAGGCGGCTATGCAAAAGGTCATTGATGCCTGCCGTGCAACGCTTGACACGCATTCGCCGTCCGTTGTTTTTAACGGCATCGGCGTAAATGTAATGGAGGGCTTTGACGAAGGTATCCTTGAAAAGGCTGCCGATGTTTACACGACTATGGAGACGATCGGCGCAAATTTCGTGAGCAGCTTGCTAAAGGGTATGCAGTCGCAGTGGGAAACGCTCAAAGCATGGTTTGCATCTGCGGCAGCGTCCCTTACCCTTCCGCAGATAGACACGGCTGCTCTTTCGGGTGCATCTCTCAGCGGATATGCTCCCGCTTGGGGTACGGCACATCCGCAGTATAACGGCAATAAAAACGGCTTCGCAGGCTCTTATAACGGTCTTACAAAGCAGGACGTTATAGACGCCGTAAAGGCTGCTTATCCCGACGGCGATGTCATAATCAATGTCGGAGAGCAGGAATTCGGACGCATATGCAGGGACGTTATAAGCAAGGCGGGCAGGCAGACGGGCAAGCCCGTTATCAAAAATTAAGGAGGGCAAATATGCTTGCTATCACAATAAACGGTCAGCTGATCGACGAATATCTCAGCAAATATTCCGTGCAGATCGTCCCGCAGGTCGGTGAGAGCTTCACGGCTGTCAGCGGGAAAACGCATTCTTCCGTTACGGGCTATAAGCGGTCATTATCGGTCGATTTCGAGCCTATGTACACCGAGCAGATGACAACTCTGTTCGGTGCGATCCTGTCGGGCACGGACGTGTCGATAAAGTACATCGATCCCAAAAACGGCGAGGAAACGAGGACATTTTCACAGCCCACACTTCCTGCCGCATCATACGAAGAAATGGAAACAACTCAGGGAACGTGGCTCCAGTTCTGGACGATACCGACGATCACGTTCGAGGAAAAGGACGCAGAATCCGCCTCCGACGACTCGGGGTAGCTGGAAATATATCATAACGATCGGCGGCACAGAGTACGGCAGCGATGAGATACAGGCATCTCCGACGCTTGATATAAACGGCGGCGGGGACGGCTATTCTGTGGGAAATGTCGTGGTATCAACGCTTAATGCGGCGGTGCTGCTCAAAGGCGATATGCCGCCGAGAAATGCGCTTGTTACGCTGCAGTACACAGATTCCGCCACATACAGCAAAGCGGGTCCGTGGTATATCCATGACCGCAGCCTTAAGGATGGTATACTTACATTTTCGGCAGATGACATACTCGGATTTGCCAATAATGAGTACGATCAGCCGCCCGATGATTACACGGATGCTGACGGCGTTACCCACAAATACAGCCGTACAGCCGCAGTGCAGATTGGTCTCATTACCGCGAAACTGTCAGAGTACGGCGGTGCGGTGAGCGCCGAGCCTATCAGTGATGAGGTCAAGCCGATCGATCTGCCGTCCTCAAACGGTATGTCAATGCGCGAGGCTCTCGGATATATCGCTGCGGCAAACGGCGCAAACTGCTATGCGGATCTGACTGCGCTCGGAGGTGCAAAGCTTGCGATGCAGTCTCCCGGATATATGACCATAGCTCTTACCGATGATGACCATGACAGCATAAGTGTCGGTGTTCAGGGACTTGGCATTGAGCAGATAATTGTTTCAAAAAACGGTTCTGAGATGCCTGCACTTTCCGAAAACGAAACGCTTGCGGATTATGGGATCATTCAGAATCCCGTAGGCACATACAAATGCAGCAGGGTATTATCGCTTACAAATCCGATGATCCCGAATGCCACAAGCGACGGCAAGGCGTATGATACCGATAGTATACCGCTGTGGAGCTGCCTTGCGGAAAGCTTCGGCACGGCGTTTTCGTGCAGCACGGCGCAGGTCGATAAAATTTATCCGTACTTTTCAAAAGTCGAGTTTGCAGGACGTTCCGAAACGTTTTATGCCACGGGCATGAGCTATCGGTTTACGGCTTCGGGGATCTTCGCAGCACTTTCGGGCAGCGGAAAAACCGAAGCTGATTCCGACTATATCGGATCGACCGAGGAACGACTTAATAAGAAGCTTACGGTCGGCTCTGAATACGGCACGCTGAAGATCACGGGAAACGGCACTGTGCGTTCCAAGGGTACAGGCTACACGACCGAATTTGTGGGCGGACGGTTCCGGGCTGTTTTTGAGGAGGACGATAATGGTAATACCTGAATTTTATCCCGAAAAGAAAGCAACCGGCTCCTGCGGCTGGCGAGCCGAGGGAGATTTTCTGGAGGTGTCGGGATTTTTGCTGACAGATCTGCACCCAGTGAAGATCACCGTTAGCGACACGGCGTTGTCCTTTGAATACACAGTCGGCGAAGCAACGGTAACGAGGTCTTACGGGCTTGCGAAATCAGGCGGTAAGATCTCGTCTGTTACGTTCCCTGACGAACACGTTATGGAGGTGGTACAGAGTTGAGAGATGAGGATTTTGTGATGGGTTATGTCTGCGGATACAATGACGCAGGCGGCGGAGCTTCGGGCGGGAGCTGGCTCGATGATATCCCGCTTATAAAAAAGTACAAGCTCGTCGGCACTGACTGCGCAATCGGCATTGCAGATCCTGAAAGCGATAAGGTCAAGGTTGTGACCAGCTGGCAGTGGTACGCTGACGGCGATAATGAAACTGTTATGGATCGTATCAAGTGGTGTTCGGAACCATATTACTTTTACAAGCCCATTATATTGATATTTTTTATCGGTGGAAAGTCGGTCGGTTATCACACGCCTTATTACGGTATATACAGTTATTTTTCTTACACCAATGCTGTAAATACTCCGCCGTACAGTGACACGTGGACACTGAGCAGAAAATCAGAGCAATTTTATGATGAACTTAAGATCGAAGCCGTAACAAAGGTGACTGAGTATACACAATATACGAATGAGAGATGCACAGCAAGGATATTGTATACATACCACGATGAAACGTGGGACAGCTCGTCGGACAAAACGGTGATAGGCTCGGTATCGTCACAGCGGAGCGTTGACATATTTGAAAAAAGCCGTGATACATATAGTTCGGGTAATGTCCGTGTCCGTGTAGACAACTATATTAGAACACAACTCACAGCGGTAGGCAATCAGTGGCTTAAACCCGAATATCTGCGTGATGTGCTTGATGCTTGGTTTAAATGCACGGGCATGGAGGAGGTACAAATCTGATGGAAGAAAAAATAATTTCGGGCAGTGACAAGAGCTGCACCGTTACCGTTTCGGGAGAGACAACAAAAGTCCGTTTTGATGTCTCCTGTATGTACATACAGGTAAAACATCTTTCGGGCGAGATCATCTGCGGCAGAAGATCCGACATCGCAGTCGGCGCAAATGGCACTGCAAAGCTGACTTCGGGCGGGATCTGCTTTGATGTGGCATCGCCCGTTATTTACATTGGCGGAAATGGCGTCTGTG
>USNJ01000062.1 GCA_900556055.1 uncultured Ruminococcus sp. | reverse complement strand
TACAGATAAGTACAACGATGCGAGAATCGACCGTAAGGATATGCAGTATCTTTACAACGATGGCGACCTCTACTACTTCATGGATCTCGATTCATACGAACAGGTTCCGATCGGCAAGGATCTTATCGGCGACAACTTCAAGTTCGTTAAGGAAGAAATGATCTGTAAGGTTTGCTCCTACAAGGGCAAGGTATTCACTGTTGAGCCGCCCAACTTTGTTGAGCTGGTAGTAACAGAAACTGATCCCGGCTTCAAGGGCGATACAGCTACAAACGCTACAAAGCCCGCTACACTGGAGACAGGCGCTGAGATCAAGGTTCCTCTCTTTATCGACCAGGGCGAAAAGATCCGTATCGATACAAGAACAGGCGAGTACATGGAAAGAGCATAAGCTCTGACTGTGGAAATATAAAAAGATTTTCTTCTAATAAAGGAGGCTGCGGCTATGAAGCTGAGTGAAAGAGTATCTTATCTTAAAGGTCTTATGGACGGTATGGAACTTAAAGATTCCAAGCAGGGCAAGGTTCTTTCCCTGATGGCTGATATCCTTGCTGATATGGCTGAGGAAGTTCAGGATATGCAGGATCAGATCGATGAGGTCGTTGATGTTGTCGATGCTATCGATGAGGATCTCGGTGAGATCGAGAATGACTATTACGATCTTGACGATGAATGCTGCGGCGACGAAGAAGACGACGAATATGACGATGAAGATGAAGATGATTTCGACGGCTTCGACGATGATGACCTTTATGAGGTTACATGTCCTACATGCGGCGATACAATCTGCCTGAATGAGCAGATGATCGAGGAAGGTTCTATGAACTGCCCTAACTGCGGCGAGCTTCTTGAGTTCGATCTTGAGGACGAAGATGAGGCTGAAGAGGAAGCTCCCGACGAGGAGTGATCCTTTAAGCAAATAAAAATGATCTGCAAATCTGTTTCAGGGCGGGGTGAAATTCCTCACCGGAGGTAATGTGCATATGCACGAGTCCTCGACCGAGCGGCTGATAAAGAGCCTGTTCGCTGATTTCGGTGCGATCCCGAAACCGACGGTATAGTCCGGATGAAAGAAACCAGAGGCGTTGACGATATTCCCGATAACGGGTCATATCGCTGATTTTTCTGCCCCCGAACGATTTATGTTCGGGGGCTTTTCAGGTTTACAGGTCCTTGCGGATGCCATTGCCGCACGGAAAGGATTGATCTATATGGCAAATACAGCAGTCGGAGAGAGAAACTCCTACAAAACTAAGAAAATGGTGCTTATGGCGGTGTTCTGCGCACTGGCGTACATATCCGTTTTCGTGATAAACATTCCTGTTTATTCGTTCCTGAAATATGAGCCGAAGGACGTTATCATCGTTATCGGCGGATTTCTGTTCGGTCCTGCGGCGGCACTGCTGATGTCAGTTGTTGTGTCGCTGATCGAGCTTGTCACCATAAGCGACACGGGCATAATCGGAGCGATAATGAACATCATTTCAACAGTTGCCTTCGTTGTGCCTGCCGCTGTCATCTACAAGAAAAAGCATACGATGTCAGGTGCAGTTATCGGTCTGATAACAGGCACGGCTGTAATGGTCGTTATGATGCTTCTCTGGAATTATCTTATCACGCCTATTTACATGGGAACTCCCCGTGAGGTCGTTGCGGGAATGCTTCCGACAGTATTTCTGCCGTTCAATCTCCTGAAAGGATTCATCAACGGAACTATCACACTTCTTGTTTATAAGCCGCTTGTAAATGCGCTGAGAAAAACATCAATGCTGCCGCCGTCCGAAAAGGCTGCTGAGGTGAAAAACAAAAAGCATCTTATCGGAATATATGCAGCTGTTGCGTTCGTCCTTGTTACATGCGTGATGTTTGTCCTCGTTATCAACGGAACTATCACACTCGGAGCATGATAAAGTATTGACATATCCCGAAAAATGTGATATGATTGAAAAAGGAAATGAGGTTCTTCCTTCGGAGATGATTCGAGAACCGCTTATTTGAAAAATAAGCCGATGACTTCTGCTTTTTACGCAGAAGCTGTCGGCTTTTTTGTTTGGAGGTATCGTTATGCTTTTGGGAATATCGGTCGTGCTGCTTGCAGGATCTGCTGCAGGGAAACTCGCAGGGAAGTGCAGGATCCCGCCTATACTCGGAATGATGGCAGCGGGAATAATCATCGGGCCTTACTGCCTTGATCTTATCGACGGAACAACGCTTTCCATATCCGCCGACATACGTAAGATAGCGCTTGTTATAATCCTCGCAAAGGCGGGATTATCGCTGAATATTTCGGATCTCAAAAAAGTCGGACGGCCTGCCGTGCTGATGTGTTTTCTGCCCGCAGCGGCGGAGATCCTTGGAATAACGCTGCTTGCACCTCATCTTCTGGGACTCAGTACGGGCGAGGCTGCGCTGCTGGGTGCGGTCATTGCATCGGTATCGCCTGCGGTGGTTGTGCCGAGAATGACGAGGTTCATAGATGAAAAGATAGGCACGGAAAAGGGCGTGCCGCAGCTCATACTGGCAGGAGCGGCGGCAGATGATGTGTTTACGATCGCAATGTTCACTGCATTTGCCGGACTGCTGAAAAGCGGCGGATTTTCGGCATCGTCACTGCTGAATGTCCCCATATCCATAATTTCGGGAATTGCGGCGGGTGCAGTGCTTGGAGTGCTGTTCGGAATGTTCTTTGGAAGATTTCACTTCAGAGATTCGGAAAAGATCATTGTTTTTCTCGGAATATCGCTCCTGCTTGCCGCTGCGGAAGGCCTTCTTGACGGAATATTCCCGTTCTCAGGGCTTATCGCTGTCATGAGCATGGGAATAGCGGCGAAAATACGTCTGCCCGAAGCTGCTCCGAGAATGACCGTTAAGCTGACAAAGCTGTGGTCAGCGGCAGAAATAATGCTGTTCGTGCTTGTCGGAGCGGCTGTTGATCCTGCATATGCGGTAAGCGGTGGGTTAGGATCTGTACTGCTGATACTTGGCGGACTGGTTTTCAGGGCAGCCGGTGTTTTCTGCTGCCTGATAAAAACTCCGCTGAATGCAAAGGAGCGCCTGTTCTGTATGATCGCATATATGCCTAAGGCGACCGTTCAGGCTGCAATGGGCGGTGTTCCGCTTGCTATGGGGCTTGCGTGCGGCGAAACAGTTCTTTCCGAGGCTGTCGCAGCGATATTTATCACTGCTCCGCTCGGCGCATTCGGCATTGATCTGACATATAAAAAGCTGCTTGAGAATAATAATGATGAATAGCTATCTGGAAATGTATGGAAAAATTAACGTAATTGTCATAAAAGTTTACGAGGATGAAAAAGAAAATTGTTTTATATTTTTTTCATTTGTGATACAATGTATCAATAAAGCGGAAATCCGAGGATATTTATAATCTTTTATAAATTTGTTTCCTTGATTTTATTGCCGATGAAAAACGGCTGATTTGCTTTATTGTCTGCATGATCCGGCTTGCAGATAAAATATAGATAAGACTTATGATGTAAATGTCAGTTTACGGTGTTCAGTGTATATTTGCGGATTTAGTCATAAAACGAACGGCGGTGTCATTGTGAAATATTTTGGAGATGAACTGTCCGCTATGCATAGGGAGTTGACCTCTGTCATCAGGAAAGCGGACGGTTTTGAGCATGGAATGGATCTTTTCCTCCAGATCCACTCAATGCTTCATTCGGGGGAAGTTTCAGGAACGGGAAAAAATAATATAGATGGTCTGACGGATGATCTTAAACCGGAGGAGTACTATATCATGCCGGGGGCAAGGGACGAAACTATCGCATGGAGCCTTTGGCATATAGCAAGAATTGAGGATCTGACAATGGGCGTACTTGCCGCAGACGGCGGTCAGGTGTTTGACGAAAGCTGGAAATTGCGCATGAAAACAGCATTTACCGACACGGGCAATGCTATGACGGATGATGAGATAATGCTGATAAGCAAAAATATCGTTATCGACGAACTGCTGAAATACCGATGCGCTGTCGGAAAGCGCACCCGAGAGATCTGCGGAGCTCTCAGCAGCTCTGATATGAAAAAGCGTGTTTCCGATAAGAGCCTTGACAGGATATTCTCGGAAGGCGGAGTTACACCGCAGGAAAATTCTGTCTGGCTGCTTGATTTCTGGGGCGAAAAAGATATTGCAGGGCTTCTTCTTATGCCTGCATCAAGACACGAGATCATCCATCTGAATTCGTGCTTTAAGTATAAGGACGATATCAGAACTAAAAAACGGTTTTATCGTGAACAATAAAGGGGACGACATTGGATGAAATCCATCAGAATGCGTTATTCGGTCTTTGCGGCGGCAGCTGTGCTTATCACTGCTGTAATAGTATCGGTGATAGCTCAGCTTGACCTTGGATCTGTCAGGACCGAAAATCTCAACGAGATCATGACTATGACCTGCGTCAAGGAATCGTCGGCTCTCGATGAAAAACTGGTTTCTGCCGAAAATTCCGTTAAAGCAGCTGCTGATTATGCTTCGGGAAAGTATGCGGCAGGGGCTGATATATCTGCATATATGGGCGATATTTCCGCTGTTCTGGAAAGTCTCGGCGAGGGCTGCGGCGCATCGGCTGTGTATGTGTGCGTCAATGATACGGCAGCAGGCAGCGATAAGCTGATCCTGAGTTCAAGGGAATCGACCGCTAAAAATCTTACCAGATCATTATCGTCTGATTTTGACAGCTTTTATTCCGAGGATGATGAGGCTCATTGGTCTGCACCGCATAAGAGCAGCTATTCAGCCGCAGATGTGATCTCGTTCACTGCTCCCGTGTATTCGGGCAGAAAGGTGATAGGCTCGGTCGGAATGGACATGAGCTTCACGGATATATCCGATTTCCTGTCAGGGATAAGCTTCGGCTCGGACGGCACGGCTTTTCTTACCGACGGCGAATACAATGTCATCTGCTGTACAAGCTCCAACTCGTACAGAGCTGAGATATTTTCAGCTTCATTCAGCGGCAGGGAGGATCTTTCCGAAAACGGCACGCTTTATACCGCAGGAAACGGAAAATCGGGAGTTACATATGCGATCGGACGGATCAGCGGGAAAATGAAGCTTGTGCTATGCATATCCGCAAGCGAGGCGGGAGCGGATCATTCAAAACCGCTCGCTTTTAGATGGATAACCCTGCTTATCGCTATGTTTTCAGTAGCGGCAGCTGTTTTTGCGGCAGTCCTGACGGACAGGCACGTCATAGCACCTCTGCGCCAGATGAATGATGCGGCAAGGCATATGACTAACGGCGATTATAATGTTCAGATAGCATGGCGCTCCGGAGATGAGCTTGGACTTCTTTCCGATACATTCCGCAAAATGCGTGACAGTCTGAAGAAAAACAGCATTCAGATAAACGACCTTGCGTTCAAGGACGCTCTTACGGGAGTCGGAAATGCAACGGCATACCGTGAGGAAACCGTTAAGGTGAACCTCAAGATAAGAAAGGGAATACCGAAATTCACTGTTATTGTATTCGATGTCAACAATCTGAAAAAGATAAACGACGGCTACGGACATAATTTCGGCGATATCCTTATATCAAGCGCAAGCCGCATAATCCGCGAGACATTTGAGCCGAACAAAATATTCAGGATAGGCGGAGATGAGTTCTGCGTTATACTTGAGGACTCAAACGCACCTCTCTATAAAGAGCTTCTTAACCAGTTTGAGAAAAATATCGAGAAGTTCAATTCGTCGGCAATAGCCCGTCTGCCTGTTTCGATAGCCTATGGATATTCGGAGTTCAATTCATCGGACGACGATAATTACATGAGCGTTTTCAGGCGTGCGGACAATGCGATGTACAAAAACAAAGAGGAAATGAAAAAGGAAATGGGCGATAAGCTGCCCGAAAAAAAGCACACGGATTTGTTTAAGCCGATATAATACTAAAAGTGCGGAGAGCTGAATTGAACTCTCCGCACTTTTTAATATTCTATCCCTTTTCTTGCTGTTATTCCCCTGTCGAACGGGTGCTTGACCGCCTTTATTTCGCTGACATAATCGGCTGCGTCTATGAATTTCTGCTGCGGATCACGTCCGGTCAGAACAAGCTCCAAGGCTTCGGGCTTTTGCAGTACGATCCTGTCTGCAAGCCTGCGGTCGAGATATCCGTATTCGTATGCGGCGTTGAACTCGTCGATAATGAGCATTCCGTATTCACCGCTTTTTGCGGCGGCTTCTGCATCGGAAAGAAGCTTGTTGTGGCATTCGGTCATAAGGCGCATATTTTCTTCGGTCATGCTGAATGTGAAGCCGTAATTTTTGTCGCATCTCGCAACTGTGATGTTTGGTATAAGCTTCAGCGAGGCAAGCTCGGAAGTATCTGCGCCTTTAAGAAGCTGAACGATATAAACCTTCATTCCGCTGCCTGCCGCACGCAGAGCAAGCCCCATTGCGGCGGTCGTTTTGCCCTTTCCGTCGCCGCAGTAAATGTGAATAAGTCCCATAAAAAGCCCTCCTTTTTCTCATTATACCATTGCGGCTCGGTTATGTCAAACTTGGTGTATTATTTCGGATAATTTCACTTTTCCGCTCTGCGTACATCGGGCGCAAAGCCGAAAGCAATGTGAAATGAGGTCACTTTGTCCTGCTGTCGGTCATGCAGTGCCACACAGCAGTGTGTGTTCTCACGGGGATATATTGCGTCAGGCGGGCATTATATCGGCGTGAGAACACACTTGGGAATGGGCGTGTGTCTGTCCGCCGAAAGGACTTGGGCAGCAGTCATGGCAAAAGCTGCGGCAAAACAAAAATGATACAGCACGCACAAAGTGAAATTATCCAAAAAAGAAAAAAGCCTGTACTGTCCGATAAACAGTACAGGCGAAACATTACTTTACAGCATCAAATGCATCGCTGAGGGCTTCGATAAGGTCATCAACATTTTCAATTCCTATCGAAAGCCTGATAGTATTGGGCTTGATCCCCTGATCGAGAAGCTCTTCTTCGTTGAGCTGAGAATGTGTTGTCGAAGCTGGGTGGATAACGAGCGACTTAACATCTGCAACATTTGCGAGCAGTGAGAAGATCTTCAGATTGTCGATGAACTTCTGAGCGGTCTTGTCATCGCCCTTGATCTCAAATGTGAAGATAGAACCGCCGCCGTTAGGGAAGTACTTCTTGTAGAGCTTGTGGCTTGGCTCGGTTTCGAGGGACGGATGGTGAACAGCCTCAACCTGCGGGTGATCGTTCAGGAACTCAACTATCTTCAGGGCGTTGGAAACATGGCGCTCAACACGGAGTGAGAGTGTTTCCAGTCCCTGGAGGAACATAAATGCATGGAACGGGGAGATAGTCGAGCCTGTGTCACGGAGAAGGATAGCTCTGATATATGTAGCAAATGCTGCGGGACCTGCTGCATCTGCAAAGCTTACGCCGTGGTAAGAGGGGTTGGGATCGGAGATCCAGGGATATTTTCCGGAAGCCTTCCAGTCGAATGTGCCGCCGTCAACGATAACGCCGCCGATAGCTGTACCGTGGCCGCCGATGAACTTTGTAGCACTGTGAACTATGATATCTGCACCGTACTCGATAGGACGAACGAGATAAGGCGTAGCGAATGTAGAGTCAACAACAAGGGGAATGCCGTGCTTGTGAGCGATCTTTGCAACTTCCTCAATGTCGATGATGTTCGAGTTGGGGTTGCCGAGTGTTTCGATGTAGATAGCCTTTGTATTGGGCCGGATAGCCGCCTCGAATGAACCTTCAACATCGGGGTCAACGAATGTAGCTGTGATCTGAGATGTGAGCGGCAGGGTGTGGGCAAGAAGGTTGTATGTACCGCCGTAGATGGTCTTGGAAGCTACGATATGCTCGCCCGATCTTGCAAGAGCCTGGATGGTGTAGTTGATGGCAGCAGCACCGGAAGCTACGCCGAGAGCCGCCGAACCGCCTTCAAGAACTGCGATCCTTTCTTCAAAAACGCTCTGTGTAGGGTTGGTAAGTCTGCCGTAAATGTTTCCTGCGTCACGGAGGCCGAAGCGGTCTGCTGCGTGCTGGGAGTTATGGAAAACGAAAGATGTGGAAGCGTAGATGGGGACTGCTCTTGCATCTGTTGTGGGATCTGGATTTTCCTGTCCTGCCTGTACCTGTAAGGTTTCAAATCTATATTTCTTGTCAGCCATTGTAAATTCCTCCTGAATAATATCAATTTATTTTTTCTTTTAATTCGTTATTTTGATTTGTTACGTTTCCTAAGAGACGTATTTGGTGGTGTCTTTGTTTTGTTTCTTTCTCTTTTTATCTCTTTCTTTTAGCGGAATATCAGCCGATGCACATTCGCATTGAGAATATATTTGATCTTGAAATTGAAGATAACATTTTAATTCCTCCGATTTCATTTGTATTGTTTATCGTTTTTATAAAACCTATCTGCTTTATGTGTTTATTATATACAAAAACACAGTAAATGTCAAGTACAGGTTATCTATAATCAGTTATAGGTTTTATCTATAACTGGGAGGATAAAAATCCGCAGAAGAAATGTTGTACATCTTCTGCGGATTCTTCACATATAATCTCGGGACGGCTCACCAGCGCTGCATATTTTTTTCAAACTTTTCGGTATATGCCTTTTTAAGCTCATCAGCGGATATTCCGTAGCAAAGCATCACATCGTTGTAATACATCAGAACATCTGCCATCTCTTCGATGAGGTCTTTTCTCAGCGACGGATCGGCGACCGCCTTTTGACTTCCGTTTTTCTTGACGATATCAATTACTTCGCCTATTTCGCCTATCAGCCACAGCAGCTTGTTTTTGCCCGTTTCGGGGCAGATAGGTTCCCACTTGTCCCTGTATTTTTCCTGAAGCCTGTTTTGCATTTCCTGCATTTCGCTTATGCTGAAATCAGCCATAATGTCTGCCTCCTCAGATCTTGGAAACTGCTGATTAAGATATCTTTCCATGCCGCAGGCGGGGAAGATACCTCTAAATACGTCTCTTAGGAAACGTAACAAATCTATTATTCAGCATTTCCTTTGGTTTTACGATAAAATTTCCGAAAAGCCATGCGCAATGGTATAAGAGCAGGGCATAGCAAAGAAAGAATGCGATAAATAAAAAGCAGCAAGCCTTTCAGCTTACTGCCTTGGTGCGAGTAATGGGACTTGAACCCATACGTCAAAGACACACGCCCCTCAAACGTGCCTGTCTGCCTATTCCAGCACACTCGCATATATAGCCAAATTGTCAATCTCAGGAAGAAATTTTGCATTGTTTTGTTCTCTTCCCTGACTGCTTTATTATTATATCACAATCATATGCAAATGTCAAGCTTTTTTTGAGATTTTTTTCGGGCAGACGACATATCCGAAAAAGCACGGAAAACAGGGCTTTTTGGAGAATGGACGCTGCTTAAAGACAGCTGTTCACATTTAATTTACAAAAATATTCAGGCTGAAATTATTTTTTCTTCCGTCAGAAAATCGCAGAATTCGCACAGCACAGAGGGGAGAAGCTCCAGGGTGCAGGCAGTCCTGAATACAAGCTTTGCGTCATCGAGGGAGAAAAAAGTCCGCTCGGTGCGTTCATCGTTTTCCTCGATTGATACTGCGAAGCCGTCGCCGAGTACGAAAAGTGTGCATAATACACGTCCGCGGTGATATGTACGTGAGATCTTGTCCATTTTTACGACCGTTCCTTTCTGCGTTCTGTTTAATAGTATAGCTGAGCGAAACGGCGATTGCAAATTTTTCTTTCGTCATTTTCCGATGCTTTGCGTGGATATGCTCACAAAACGGACGGCAAAACAGAAAATGCGGCGGAAATTTCCGTCGCATTCCATAATATTCCGCAGAAAATATCGTCAGTTCTGACAGTTCCTGCTGTTCTGATCCTGTGCATTCTGATTTTTCTTGTTCTCTGTCCGGTTATTCTGTCTGTTGGAAGGGCAGTTCTGATTGTTCTGCTGGTTTGAGGGGCAGTTCCGGTTATTCTGCTGAT
>USNJ01000061.1 GCA_900556055.1 uncultured Ruminococcus sp. | reverse complement strand
GAGACAAGGCGGTCCGTATACGCAAGCAGCGGCGTGCGGTCCTGCCCGCAGTCGTCATAGAGCTTGATATACAGCGGCAGATACCCAATTTTGATCTTTCTCATAAGATCCCAGTTTACCGCCTGTTCGGGGAACAATCCAGTATGCTTGAACCCTGTCGGACGGATATTGAACGTGAGATCGCCATATTTTATCTGCCATGACTCGGGGATCTTTCTGTTGTATTCCCACGCGCCTCCGCCGCTCGACGAACGTATATAATGTGCATGTGCTTTGTCCCATAAATCGGACTTCTTAGGTGTTTTCCATATTATCTGAGGATCGGGGCGGATAAGCGAAATATCCTTCCATACCTCAAGCTTTTCCGAGCAGGTGCAGTCCACCAGTCGGTAATCCTTCCATTTATCGGCTGTTCTCATTTTAACGTTCCTTTTCTATAATTAATCAGACGGGCAGCATTCCTTTATCTTGTCGGAGATCTTCACTGCAATGTCATTTATAAGGTCAAAGCGTTTTCCCTCGACCATTACCCTTACAAGCGGCTCAGTTCCGCTCTCACGGACAAGTATTCTTCCGGTCGAACCGAGTTTTTTCTGATAAAGGTCGATTATCCCCTCGATCTCGTCAACATTTTTCCAGTTTTCCTTCCACTTTGGAGCGATCTTTACATTTATCATTACCTGCGGATATCTCTCCATAACAGATGCAAGTGCGGACATCTTCATATCCGAGAGCTTCAGGATATTCATGAGCTGAACAGCCGTCAGCTCGCCGTCGCCCGTTTTGGCAAATTCCTTGAATATTATATGTCCCGACTGCTCGCCGCCCAGCGAATAATCATTCAGCAGCATCTGCTCGAGGATATAACGGTCGCCTACCTTTGTGGTCAGAGTGTTGATGCCGTTCTGCTTTGCAAAGTGCGTAAATCCGAGGTTTGTCATAACTGTAACAACAGCGGTGTCACGCTTCAGCTTTCCGTTTTCCTTCATATATTTCGAGAATATAGCTATAAGCTTATCGCCGTCAACGACCTCGCCGTTTTCATCTACCGCAAGACATCTGTCAGCATCTCCGTCGAATGCAACACCGAGATGACACTTGTTTTCACGGACGAATGTCGAGATAGCGTCAAGATATGTAGAGCCGCACTTGTCATTGATATTTGTTCCGTCGGGCGATGCATTTATCATCATGACATTTGCTCCGAGACCTCTGAAAATTCTTTCCGCAGTCACAGATGCAGAGCCGTTTGCGCAGTCAATCGCAACACGCACGCCTGACAGATTTCCGTCTATCGTCTTGATTATATGGCGGATATAGTCCCAGTCAGCGTCTTTTGCGCGGGATATCCTGCCGACCTCCGTGCCTTCGGCAAGCTTTATATTCTCGGGATGATCGAGTATAAGTGCTTCAATAGCTTCTTCCGTTTCATCGGAAAGCTTATATCCCGTATGGTCAAAAAGCTTGATGCCGTTGAATTCCACGCTGTTGTGCGATGCGGATATCATAACGCCCGCATCAGCCTCGTATTTCTCGACGAGGAAAGCGACCGCAGGTGTCGGAACAACTCCGAGAAGAACCGCATCAGCACCTATCGAGCATATTCCAGCCGCAAGAGCCGCTTCGAGAATGTCCGATGAAATTCTTGTATCCTTTCCTATAATTATCTTAGGCTTGTGCTTTGTTTTCTCAGTAAGTACCAGTGCAGCCGCACGTCCTATCTGCATAGCAGTCTCGCAGGTGAGTTCCGTTACGGCAACTCCCCTTGCACCGTCTGTTCCGAATAATCTGCCCATTGTATGATTTTCTCCTTCGATATTTATTCAAAAAAACTCTGCTGACCGTTTTTGGCATCAGCCGTCTGAGTATATTCATAGCCCATATGCTTATATGCAAGTGCCGTGGCACAGCGTCCCCTCGGAGTTCTTGCGATAAATCCGAGCTGCATGAGGTACGGCTCGCAGACATCTTCCAGCGTGACTGATTCCTCGCCTATCGCAGATGCCAGCGTGTCAAGTCCAACGGGACCTCCCGCATAGCCCTTTATCATCATTTCGAGCATGCGCTTGTCAAGGCTGTCAAGTCCTAAGCTGTCTATTTCAAGGCGGTCAAGCGCTATCGCCGCAATATCCGCAGTGATGCGTCCGTCGCCCATTACCTCCGCAAAATCACGCACACGCTTCAGCAGGCGGTTTGCGATTCTCGGTGTTCCTCTTGAACGCTTTGCAAGCTCCATAGCACCGCTCTTGTCGCAGGCGATGCCGAGGATAACAGCCGAACGCATTATTATGTCGCACAGCTGTTCCTGATTATAAAGCTCAAGTCTCTGAACGACACCGAATCTGTCTCTGAGAGGTGCAGTCAGCTGACCTGCTCTCGTAGTTGCACCGATAAGCGTGAACTTCGGGATATCTATTCTCAGCGAACGTGCCGACGGGCCTTTTCCGACGATTATATCAAGCACATAATCCTCCATCGCCGGATAAAGGACCTCCTCAATCGAGCGTGAAAGACGATGTATCTCATCAATAAAAAGCACATCATTGTCCGAAAGATTTGTGAGCAGAGCCGCAAGGTCACCCGGTTTTTCAATAGCAGGACCCGATGTCACTCTGATATTCACGCCCATCTCATGGGCAATTATCGCAGAAAGCGTTGTCTTTCCGAGTCCCGGAGGGCCATAAAGCAGAACATGGTCAAGCGGCTCGCCTCTGCCCTTTGCCGCCTTTATGAACACTGCCATATTTTCCTTGACCTTATCCTGACCTATATACTCGGCAAGAGTTTTCGGACGAAGTGAAAAATCAAGGTCGTTATCTTCGGGGGCAGCTTCGGGAGACACCATTCTGCTGTCCTCAAATTCCATTTCATTAGTTTCAAGCACTGATATATCAATCCTTTTTATCCAAGAATCATGTCAAGATAGTCGGCTTTCGCCTCGTTACCTGCGGTTATTTCAGTTCCTACACATATAAGCGGAACAGTCATCTCTTCATCCGTAAGGCCTGCGTGAGCTGCCGCCTGACGCGGCTTCGGACGGGAATTCAGCGTCCTGTATCGGATAGCCTTCTTTCCTATTCCGCAGGCAATGAAATCTCCTATAAAATCAGCTGTCTTGGGGTGCGTCCTTCCCGAGCCTAGTATCTCCTTTGAAAGAAACTCTTCGGCGGACATCAGCTTAAAATCCTTGCCGAGCAGCCTGTTGAACTGCCAGCAGAATTCCTCGCTCATGTCTGTTTTGACGAAAAATGCAGCTGCCCTGCCCTCCATCGAAGGCGGCATGATAAGGCATCTGTCCAGCTCGGGGATCTCGTTTATAAACACTTCCTCGTCAATATCTATCATTCCGTGATCGGCGGAAATTATGAAAAGCGTATCAGTCAGCGTATCGCAAAGCTCCTCAATACAGTCGTTTATAACGCTCATGACATTCTTTGTTTCCTGAGCCGCAACGCCGAATTTGTGGATAACATCATCGGGATCGTCCCAGTATGCGAATGTAAAAGTATTCTGATCGGTAGCGCATATTTTTTTTACAAGCGAGCAGATATCCTCAAAGCTGTCCGCCTGCTTATGGATATTTCCCGTTTCGGGGAAGCTTATCCCTCTGGGCATGACCGTGAACGGCTGAACCGCCATTCTCTTTGAAACTGCAATATCCTTGAATATATTCTCATACGGCATAACAAAACCGCCTATATTCGGCTGAGTCATCGGCTGCTTTGTGAAGCTGTCGCAGTTTTTGAACACATCGATGCATCGGCAGAATTCCTTGAAAAAGAGCGACCAGCCGAGCCACGCATGCTCGTTCGGCGACACGCCCGTGTAATAGGAAGTCATCGCAGAAACTGTCGTGCTGGGATAAACAGTCGTTATCTTCTGGGACATATTTTTTCTGAGAAAGCTGTCCCTAGGAAGCGTTCTTGTTACGACATCCGCACCCATTCCGTCAAGAATTATCATAACGACGTTCTTATACCGCTTTTCAAGCTCCTTGTCGAGATACGGCAGTGTCTTGTACTCCACAGGCGTGCGGTAATACTGTCTTACCGAGGACACAACATTCAGTATGCATTTATCATAATTAGGATAAACAAGCATCATGCCGCCTCCTTACATTTTCATGCCGATCTTTTTGAGTGCCTGTTTGATGAGTTCTTCGGTAGAAAGCGAGCTGTCAAGTCCGGAGATTACTGTTGCCGCCTCAGCCTGAGAATATCCGAGAACAACAAGTGCTGCGATGGCTTCACCAGTCGCACCGCCCGAAACTGCCTCCGAAACAGCCGCAAAATCCATCGAAGATGTATCGGAAAGCTGTTCCTTCGCGATCTTGTCTTTCAGTTCGAGTACGATCCTCTGCGCCGTTTTTGCACCTATGCCCTTTGCCTTTGTTATCGCCTTGTAATCGCCCGTTGCGACTGTCAGGGCAAATTTCTCCGGTGGGATATCCGATAAAACGGACAGCGCCGCCTTCGGTCCGACACCCGATACAGTAAGCAGCATCCTGAAGCATTTCAGCTCCTGCTGATCGTAAAAGCCGAAAAGACTCACATCGTCCTGTGAAACATTCAGGTATGTATAAAGCTTTGCCTGAGAGCCTATTCCCTTCAGCTTTGAAAGCGTTGTAAATGTGGTACGGCAGGCATATCCGCCGCACTCTATAACTGCGAGATTTGCCTCTGTATGAACTACCTCGCCCTTAACGCTGTATATCATCGAAATCCCTCCATCAGATCTTTTCGGAGATCCTATATTTTACGCTCGCCGCCGAATGTCCGTGGCATATTGCGATCGCCAGCGCATCGGCAGTATCATCGGGCTTAGGGACTGTGGCAAGACCAAGTATCTGCCTTGTCATCTCCATGACCTGCGGCTTTTCCGCACGCCCGTAGCCAACGACCGACTGCTTTACCTGAAGCGGCGTATATTCAAACACGGGAATCCCTCTCTGTGATGCCGCAAGCACTGTAACTCCTCTTGCCTGCGCAACGTCTATACCCGTTTTCTGGTTCGTATTGAAAAAGAGCTTTTCAATCGCCATGCACTCAGGCTGATATTTATCGAGAACGGAGCATATATCCGTGTAAATGTCATTAAGACGAAGCTCAAACTTAACTCCCGCCTCAGTCGTAACAGCACCGAAAGCAGCAGGACGGAACTTGTAACCGTCATAATCAAGCACTCCGAAGCCAACTATCGCATAGCCCGGATCTATTCCGAGAATCCTCATTTTCTACCTCACATACAAACATTTCCTCAGATAATTTATTATATCACAAACCAACAAATTAAGCAAGATTTTTATTTAAAGTTAGTGAAATTTATAAAAAGTCCTTGTAATCCGAAAAGAAATTCGCTATAATGATTATAGTTTAAGCGAAAGGCATGGATTTTTATAATGGATTTGACCGATCTCAGAAATGAAATTGATAATATCGACGGCGACATACTGCGCCTGTTTCTCAGAAGAATGAACATTTGCAGGCAGGTCGCCGATTATAAGAAGGAAAATAATCTGCCCGTTATGCAGGGCGGGCGTGAAGCCCAGGTAATAGAGCGAATCAGAGATATGTCTCCAGAAGGCATAGAAAACGGTTCTGAGGCACTTTTTGCGACTATCATGGACATCAGCAAGTGTCTTCAGGAAAAGGAGCTGTGCAAATCCGCAGCACATCCCGAACCGGAAAAGTTCACCCCTGAAACTGCAAGGCTCATCGCCGTTCCGGGAACAAGCGGATCATACTCCGAAAAAGCGTGCCGCAGACTTTTTCCCACACAGGAAATAAGGTTTTACCGTGAATTTTCCGAGGTATGCAATGCTGTTGAAAGCGGCGAAACAGATTTCGGAATACTGCCTATCCAGAACTCCACAGCAGGCACAGTCGATGAAACATACGAGCTACTCAGCAAGTATAATTTTTACATAACCTCAGCTATCCGCGTAAATATCACGCATTGTCTTGCTGCTGCGCATGACATGGCGCTTTCAGAAATATCCGAGGTATATTCGCATGAGCAGGCACTTCATCAGTGCTCCGAATTTCTCTGTGAAAACAAGCTGAAAACACACGAATATGCAAATACCGCACTTTCCGCAGAGCTTGTTAAGAACAGCGGCGGAAACATCGCCTGCATATGCTCCGAGGACTGCGCACGCATGAACGGACTGACGATACTCCGTACCGACATTGCAAATGCAGGACGCAACACAACACGCTTTATCTGCATTTCCAGAAAGCATTTTGTTTCCGATGATGCGGACACGATTTCCGTATCTCTGAAAATACCGCACGTCAAGGGTTCACTGTACAGACTGCTCACAAAATTCTACGTCAACGGACTCAATCTCCAGCGTATTGAGAGCCGTGTTGAGGCAGGCAAGGATTTTCAGGCTGTGTTTTTCATGGATTTCGACGGAAAATGCACAGATATAAATGCGGCAGCAGCTATTTCCGAGCTATCGCAGGAGCTTTCGTATTTCCGCTATATGGGAAACTTCCATGAGATAATATAAGGAGGCGGCTTATGACAGCATCAGCTATAATCGCAGCCGCAGGCTCTGCATCAAGAATGAACGGCATCAACAAGCAGACCGCACTCCTCTGCGGCATACCTGTTCTCGCCCGTTCCATGATACTTCTCGAAAAATGCGAAAGCGTTGCGGAGATAATCGTTTCTGCAAAGCGTGAGGATTTTGATCTCATTTCGGGTTATGCCGAGAAATACGGAATTACGAAATTCAAGTGCTGTGCGGAAGGCGGAAAAACACGTCAGGAATCCGTCATAAATGCACTTGCGCATATTTCCCGTGAAACAGATCTTATCGCAGTCCATGACGGCGCACGTCCGCTCGCCGATCCCGCAAATATTGAACGCTGCATGAAAGATGCATCTATCTTCGGCGGCGCAGTTCTGGGCGTTCCCGTCAAGGATACGCTCAAGACCGTAAGCGGCGGACTTATTGTTGACACACCCGACAGATCAAAGCTTTATATCACGCAGACACCGCAGATCTTCAAGAAAAAGCCGTATTTCGAGGGCGTTAATTTTGCAAAGGAACATGAACTTGATTTCACGGACGACTGCCAGCTTGCGGAAGCCGTCGGAGTAAAAATAAACATGACAAAATCGGACTACAAAAACATCAAAATAACCACTCCCGAAGATCTCGCCATAGCCGAGGCTATACTTGCAATGGAGGAAAAAACAGATGCCTGACATAAGGATAGGTCACGGATATGACGTTCACCGACTTACGGAAAACCGAAAGCTTATCATAGGCGGAGTGCATATACCGTATGAGCTTGGTCTGCTCGGACATTCCGATGCGGACGTTCTTCTTCATGCTCTGGCAGATGCTATTCTCGGCGCACTTGCTCTCGGAGATATCGGAAAGCTTTTCCCCGATAATGATCCGAAATATGAGGGTGCGGACAGCCTGAAGCTGCTTGCTCAGGTCGGCGATACCGCTCGGGAAAACGGATTTATTCTCGGCAATGCCGACTGTACGGTAATCTGTCAGAAGCCGAAGCTTGCACCCTATATAAATGATATGCGCCGAAACATCGCAGATGCACTTAACACTGATATTTCACGCATCAGCGTAAAAGCCACAACAGAAGAAAAGCTTGGTTTTACAGGTGACGGAAGCGGTATTGCGGCACACGCAGTCTGCATAATGAAAACATTATAATACGAAAACCCATTGAATTATGGAGATCTCCCGCCGCAAAACCGCATATATCAAAGCTTTTGCGGCGATTTCTTCTCCATAATCCCAATGGCTTTTATTACACGAGATGAACATTTATGAATAAAAAATCAGTTTCGCCGCTTATAACGGGACTTTGCTGTGTTGCGGCAGTAACCGCTATCTCGGCATATACGGACAGAGCAAAGGACAGCAGTACTTCGGAGCTTGCCGCTGTTCCGTCCGAAAATAACGCTTACGAAGTCATTACATTCTCAGAAGAGACTGTTTCGGAAACCGTTTTATCTGCCGTAACGGAGTATATCGCCGATCTTGAAACCACGGCAGTGTCGCAGGAAACTCCGCCTGAATCTTCCGAAGCAATCCCTGAAGCATCATCCTCGGAAGCAACAGCCCAATCCACAGATGTATCTTCGGAAACAGCTCCCGAAACATTATCGGAAACGGCTCAATCGTCCGCAGTCTCCGAAAAACAGACGGAAACGTCCGCTGAGGCAGCAGCTGCCGCTTCAGACAACGGAGATTTTCCCGCAGGAGATGTCTATGTTATACTCAACACCAAAACCAAGTGTATCCATCTTGATCCCGGCTGCCAACACGCAAAAAAGATATCCGATGAAAACCGTGAAGAAACATATTCGGATATAGCCGCACTTGCTGATGAGGGATACTGGGCTTGCAGCAAATGTGCGGGAGATTACAGGGATATAGCACCAAAGCCGTGATTTCCAACATAAAATCGACGAAAAAATTGTGTGATTTTACAATGGAAAATTTTTACTTTTTACGTTATACTTATAAGTAATATTTTATTCGGTCAAACCCGAGGATTGGAAGATGCAGATGAACAATGATAAAAGATTTGCCGTTCTTATTGATGCAGACAATGTTTCCGACAGATATATCAGACATATCTTCGATGAGCTTGCCAATGAAGGCATCGTCACCTACAGGAGAATTTACGGCGACTGGACAAAGCCCGCTCTCGGCTCATGGAAAAACGTTCTGCTGAACTATTCGATCACACCTATACAGCAGTACAGTTACACAACAGGCAAAAACGCTACCGATTCGGCTATGATAATCGACGCAATGGACATTCTCTATTCGCACAGCGTTGAAGGCTTCTGCCTTGTTTCAAGTGACAGTGATTTCACAAAGCTCGCTTCACGCCTGAAAGAATCCGGCATGACGGTCATAGGCATGGGCGAAAGGAAAACGCCGCCGCCCTTTGTCAATGCGTGCAATAAATTCAAATATCTCGAAAGCATTTCGGGAGATGCCCTCCCCGACTCCAAGGCTCATGGCAGCGAGGTTTCGGGAACAATGTCAACTGATGATGTGCGCAATGCCATCACGGGGATACTTGACGAGATCTCTGATGAGGACGGCTGGGCACTCCTCAGCGAGATAGGAAATATCCTCGTTAAGCGATGCCCAAGCTTTGATGTTAGAAACTACGGTTTCAGCAAGCTCACACCTTATGTCAAATCGCTCAATTCCTTCGAGATCGACTCAGTTCCCAGCGCAAACGGCAGCGTAAAATATATCTATATCCGAAGAAAGCAGTGATTTCATGTTTGATTTCAAAGGAGCGATATTTGACCTTGACGGAACTGTTGCCGATTCAAATCCTGTTTGGGAAAAGATCGACAGGATATATCTGAAAAATCACGGCATTTCCGTGTCCGACAGGGAGATAACACGCTTCGCCTCGCTTACTTACGAGGAATGTGCCGCAGAATTCGCAAAGCTCGGCATAAAAACCGATGTGCCGTCGCTTATGTCGGAATTCAACCGTCTTGCGGTCATCGAATACAGAACATCAGTCATGCTGAAACCCGGTGCGGAAGAATATCTCAGAAAGCTGAAGTCTGAAGGAAAGCCGATCGCACTTGCCACCGCTTCGCCCGCAAGCCTTTACGAGCCTGTACTCCTTCATCACAATATTTACAGCCTGTTCGATGCATTCTGCACTACTGATGATGTTGCGAGAGGAAAGGGATTTCCCGACATATATATTCTTGCAGCATCAAAAATAGTCGTGCCTGTTTCGCAGTGTGCTGTTCTTGAGGATACGCTGAACGGTGTTATAGGCGCAAAAAATGCCCGTGCATTCACCATCGGAGTTTATGACAAGGCATCATATTCAGATAAAGACGAAATAATGAAAATATCAGACCTTTATATAAACAGCTTCGATGAACTCTTGTAATTTCTGTAAATAAAATAATTTCGACATAATATCTTAATTTGCATTTAATAATAACATGAAATAATAAAAATATCTAAAAATACTATTCGGATATAAGAAT
>USNJ01000060.1 GCA_900556055.1 uncultured Ruminococcus sp. | reverse complement strand
GCGAATATGAACCCGAATTATCCTCAGCAGCCGTATATGCCGAACAGAAATGTTCCGCCGATGAACGGCAGTGCGCCGAACGGAAATCCCCCGCAGATGGGACAGAATCCGTATATGCCGAACGGTGCGCCCTATCAGCAGAGAAATGTTCCTCCGCAGCAGGCACCGTATAATCAGCAGAATATGTACGGCAGACCGCCGATGAACAATCCCTATCCGCAGTACGGCGGCGTGCCTCCTTATGCGAATGTGAATGAGGGCAAAAAGGGAAATGTCGGCGTTGTAATAGGCGTTATTGCGGCTGTTGTCGCACTTCTTATTGTTGCGGGCGTGCTTATGTCGCTCTCCGTCAAGGACAGCGGCACAGACACTGTAACCGCAGACAACAAGGTCACCGATACCGCCAAGGACAGCGGTTCCGACAATATAGTTGTCAATATCGAAACAAAGGATAAGCCGAAGCTGGAGGACAGCTATTATCAGGCAGACGGCGTGCGCCTTACGACTGAGGGCGTTGCGAAGATGGTATCTCCGTCAGTCTGCGAGATAATCTGCTACGGCGAGGGCAATATCTCCCCGACATCGAAGGGTTCGGGAATAATCATCAGCGAGGACGGCTATATACTTACGAATGCGCATGTTATCGACGGCGCAAAGGGCATAAAGACCGTGCTTGAGGACGAAACCGAGTACGTTGCGGAGGTCATCGGAAGCGATTCAAAGACGGACCTTGCGGTGATAAAGATAGAAGCGGCGGGGCTTACTCCCGCTGAACTCGGAAACTCCGATCAGATGGAGCTGGGCGAGCAGGTAGTTACCATCGGAAACCCAGGAAATCTGACGGGAACGGTCACTGTCGGCTATGTTTCGGGTGTCCACAGAAAGATCAGGACCGATTCAAACCAGTATCTCATGAACTGCATTCAGACAGATGCAGCCGTAAACCCCGGAAATTCGGGCGGTGCGCTTGTAAATATGTACGGTCAGGTGGTCGGCATAGTTTCATCGAAGTACCGTCTTACGGGATATGAGGGACTTGGATTTGCCATCGAAATGAACGAGGCGAAGCCCATAATCGAGGATATAATCTCACAGGGATATATCAGCGGACGGCTTAAAATAGGCATTTCCTTCATCGGCATTGACGACGTTACCGCCGCATATAACGGCATAAAGAAGGGACTGCTTATCCGCGAGATAAGAGATGACTGCGATATCTCCAACACCGACCTTCAGGTAGATGATATCATAACCGAGATAAACGGCAGGGAGGTCTATAATACCGATACAGTGCTTGAAGCTCTCGAAGGCTGCAAGCCCGGTGACAAGGTAAAAGCTACCGTTTACAGACGTTCCATCATATCCGATGATGAGGGCGAGACCTTTGAGATCGAATTTGAACTTCAGCAGGATGAAAGTCTGAGCTGACAGATGCGCCGCTCCGACAGCTTCGGGGCGGCTTTTTTCGTTAATGTAATTTTTTTGCGTCATGGGAAAAAAACTATTGCATTTTTCGGAGAATTATAGTATAATATAAATGAATAAGCACGCATATGTTTTTATGCGCAGCTTAAATGTTTTTGGAGGTTAAAATTATGTTAGTTTCTGCTAAGGACATGTTAGAAAAAGCTCGTGACGGCAAGTATGCCGTAGGTCAGTTCAACATCAACAACCTTGAGTGGACAAAGGCTATCCTTCAGACTGCTGAAGAGCTCAAGTCCCCTGTAATCCTCGGTGTTTCTGAGGGCGCAGGCAAGTATATGTGCGGCTACAAGACAGTTGTAGGCATGGTAAACGGCATGGTCGATTCTCTCGGAATCACTGTTCCTGTTGCTCTGCACCTTGACCACGGTACATTTGAGGGCGCAAAGGCTTGCATCAACGCAGGCTTCTCCTCTATCATGTTCGATGGTTCTCACTATCCTATCGATGAAAACATCGCTAAGACAACTGCTCTCGTAAATACATGCGACGTTCTCGGTCTTTCTCTTGAGGCTGAGGTTGGTTCCATCGGCGGCGAAGAAGACGGCGTTGTTGGTATGGGCGAGTGCGCTGATCCCGATGAGTGCAAGGCTGTTGCAGATCTCGGCGTAACAATGCTCGCAGCAGGTATCGGCAATATCCACGGTAAGTATCCTGCAAACTGGCCCGGACTCCGCTTCGACGTTCTCGAGGCGATCAAGGCTAAGACAGGCGATATGCCCCTCGTTCTCCACGGCGGTACAGGTATCCCCGATGACATGATCAAGAAGGCTATCTCCCTCGGCGTTGCTAAGATCAACGTTAATACTGAGTGCCAGCTCGTATTCCAGGAAGCTACAAGAAAGTACATCGAAGAGGGCAAGGATCTTCAGGGCAAGGGCTTCGACCCCAGAAAGCTTCTCGCACCCGGCTTCGAGGCTATCAAGCTTAAGGTCAAGGAGAAGATGGAGATCTTCGGTTCTGTCGGCAAGGCTTGATTTTTCGGATAATCTGTTCGATAATAATTTCGGCGCATCGCTTAAGGTTAAGCGGTGCGCCGTTTTTTATATTATGTTTATTAAAGCTTACAGTTTCAAAAGTTCTTTTTTCTTTGCGGAGAATTCTTCTTCGGTTATAACACCAGAATCGAACAGCTCTTTATATTTAACGATACTGCTGATTGCTTCGTCATCAGAAGCCGATTTATTATTTGTAACAGGATTTTCGGCTGATTTCTGATTGATTGCTGCGGAAGAGTCAGGCTTCGGTTTCCCACAGCTTGCACAAACAGTATCCTCCGGGCGGTTTATAGCTGAACATTCGCATCTCCAAAGAGAGGGCAGCTCAGATGATTTCCCACATCGGTGACAAACCTTTTCACTCTGATCATTAAGAGCACCGCACTCGCATCTCCAGGTCTTGGGAGCGGATTCGTTTCTTTTTTGGGGTTTTCCGCAGTTATGACAAGATGTTTCGTATTTCTGATTGTATTCGCCGCAGCTGCATTTCCAACACCCCTGTTCCTCTTTTGAAAGCTTCGGTTTGGGTATTTTCGGCAATCTCAGACGTTCTATATCCTCATCATACAGTTCATCTTCATGTTCTATTAAATAGTTACGAAATTTATCTTTGTTGGATTTATGAAGGACACTTTGAATTATTGCAAACAAAAGTGCTCCCCAAAGCCATGACAGATTGAAAGTAACTATTGGCAGAAAAGAACAAATCAAAAATGGAATTACCATTACATTTTCTATTGCGGTTGATGCTGTATTGCATCGCCTGAAATCCCTTTTCATTTCTTTTACTGTTCTCATTTTAAACCCCTCCTGATTCCTGATTAGGAACTTTGTTGTATATATTATAGCCTAATTAGATTGATATGTCAATATTTTTTAATCGAATATGATATAATATACAAAAAGAAGGTGTCAGATGTGGCAATATATAATAGAATAAAAGATTTAAGGGAAGATTTTGATAAAACTCAAAAGGAATTGGCAGATTTTCTTGGCACATCGGCTCAGCATTACGGCAAATATGAGCTTGGCTATGCTGAAATCCCTTTTGAACGTGCAATAATGCTGGCAAAATATTACAACGTGAGCCTAGACTATATCGCAGGGCTGACTAACAATAAAAAAGGGCTGTCCAGAGGTGAGTTATCCTCGGAACAGCAGGAGTTTCTGACCTTTGTTATGTCCATGACGGACAGCGAAAAGAAAAAAATTTCCGAGCTTTTCAGGCTTATAGAAAAAATATGACCGCCGTATACAGGGTGCTGTGTACGGCGGTCGTTTTATTATGAAAAATCAAAATGAGCAGGTTCGTAATGCGTTCCGTAGTAATTGCTTGTGTAAACATAGTATGTAACATTGTCATAGTTAATCATGAACTTGATCTCGGTTTTTCTGTCGTACCATGTATCGTCAGAAACGCATACCCAGCTGAGATATTCTGTTTTTCCGGGGCTTACTGTCTGATTTTTTAACTGGATGTCATTAGGTGATTTGAAGTCAAAAAGTCCTATCACACGGTCAAAATCTGAATAGTCATCGTCAAACAGTTCTCCGACCCTGCATACCTCTATATCTTTGCTGCTGTTGTTCGTGAATGCTGATACAACTACGCTTGTATAATCTGTTTCGTCACTCATCCAGATCGAAAAATCCGGCTTTTCACCTGTAATTGTATATTTGGCTTTTGGTTCTGCTGTTGTGGTATACCATGCGACCTTGCCGTCACCCTTGAATTCGTAGGATTCGCCGCCTATTTTAAGTTTTACATTTGCTGCCATTTTTCCGTCTGAATAGAAGTAATAATATTTCTCATAGAAATTGAGCCAGCCTGTCAGCATTCCGGTATCAGTGAAATAATAATAGTCGCTGCCGATTTTTTTGAATCCTGTAACGGCTTTTCCGTTTTCAAAGTAATATTTGTTATTATTTGCAGTGCCAAATCCGGTGTAATCTGATGATGGGGCAGCAGGAAGCTTGTACTTGGTTTTAATTGTTATCTGATCAGAACATTCATGTTCTTTATATTTGCTGCCGGATTTTGTCAGAGCGGCTACCTTGAAATAATATGTTGTGTTGGCTGTAAGATCACTTATCTGACACGCATTTCCTGCTATGTTTTTGTAAACGACGTATTTCTTTTGTGCTGCGTCATACATGTATACACGATAAGCATCAGCACTTGATATCTTGCTCCATTTTATGGTTATAGTATCTGCGGTTGATGATGTATAAATGTTTTTGGGTGCTGAAAGTGTTGATGCGGCATATGCATTAACGTATATCATGTCGAGCATGGTATACTCGTTAGATGCGGGAAACGGTATTAACGAGCAAGAAGCGATCATTGCAAGTGAAAGTAACGCTTTAATAGGTTTTTTCATAATTATATCCTCCCCATATCAGCTGTTGTCTGCTCCATAAGCGGCTTGTGAAGCAGTAAATCCTTCATATTCAAGCTGTTCAATGAGCTCTGAACGTGAAAATGTCATGATACTCTTATAGCTTTTTGCGGCTTTGACTGCCTGTTCGTTCCAGTCGATGTTGCATTGAGCTACGGCGTTTGCAGCATCAGTATAAGAATATCCTTCATATTCCAACTGCTCAATAAGCCCCTTTTCCGAGAATGGCATAGTTTTTATATAACTCATTGCCGCATCCACAGCCTGACTGC
This sequence comes from uncultured Ruminococcus sp., assembly GCA_900556055.1. Lineage (GTDB taxonomy): Bacteria > Bacillota > Clostridia > Oscillospirales > Ruminococcaceae > UMGS1889. The sequence goes on along the minus strand of USNJ01000060.1, from coordinate 5,466 downwards.
TTTCGTTTATATTGCTGTTATCAGCTCCGTAAACTGCTTGTGAATGTGTAAATCCTTCAAATTCAAGCTGTTCTACAAGTCCGTCATAGGAAAAAGACATTGTTGAAAGATATTCCTTGGCTTTCAGTACAGCTTGTTTGTTCCAGTCTGCTCCACAGTTATCCGCTGCATATGTGGCATCGGAATTGCTGTAGCCTTCAAATTCAAGCTGACCTATTAGACCTTCACGTGAAAAAGACATTGTTGCCAGATAGCTTTTTGCGCGTATCAGCGCATTTTCCTGACTGACAGACACATTGCCCGCGGTTTCACGTATTGTTGTTTCTGTCTTTTTAGTAGTTTGTACGGGTTCAGTTTCTTTTTTGGTTTCAGCAGATGTTGTTTCTGTTTTTGCTTCTGATGTTGTTTCTTCGTATACTGATACAGCGGTATCATCTGCGACTGTCGGAGATGAACTATCAGAGGCTGTGCAGCCAGTCATAGCTGACAGTATAAGAACAGACGTCAGAAGATAAGCAATTTTTTTGTGCATCAGATTACCCTCCTCTGTTTATGTAATAAAAATTACTTATTTTCTCATATTATTACATATTTTGAAATGAAAAGCAAGAGGATAACTGTATTGATTATATTATAGATATTTGGTATTTTGCTGTATATTGATGTATTAAAATATTAATTGTCAACTGATACATATTAGGGGCAAAACAAAAAGCATGTTTTAGTACTGACAAATGCAGTGAAAACATGCTTTCTATTTGACAAATCCCCCAACAAGTGATATAATGTCACATGTGCTTATTTTTTCTTTTTTTCGGGGTATTCTTCTATCTGGGTGACGTAATCAAGGTTCAGAAGCTGAGTTTTTCCGTCAGGCTTCTCTATCTCGATCCAGTTCTCTTCGACGGTAAGGATAACACCTGTCGGTGCGGATAAGTCACTTTCACCGTGGATAATGCACTTTTTTCCTATAAATTTTTTGATAAGCTCGATACTCATTGTTCGTTTGCCCCTTTCATTTCTTCTTTTTTTGGCATTTCTGATGCGTCTGCGCTTTTTTCTGCGCATCATCGGAACGATAAACAACAGGAAAAAAACTATGAAATACAGATAAAAATACTGATTCATCGGGCGTTCCCCCTTTATTGATATTTATTATATAATGCGGGGATTTATTTATCATAAAGAATGTTTAAGGAAACCATAAAGTTTTATTTGAAAGAAAGGCTGTATTTATGAAATTCAAGAAGATCATCGCTGCTGCGGCTGCTGTGCTTTGCCTGTCGCTCGCTGCATGTGCAAAAAATTCAGACAGTGCTGAAACAACTGCTGTTGCAGATGCTGAAACATCGGCTTCCGAGACTGCTGTTTCGGGAGATGTCACTGAGGGAACTGCTGCTGAAACTGCTATGGAGATACCAATTGAGGGAGATCCCGTTGCATTTGCGGACACAAATATCAGCAAATTCATCGACAAGGTAAGCGCAATGGACGTTTACACCATGCAGCTCACTATGGATCAAGCGGGCGACAAGATCACGATCATAATGACATCCGACGGCAAGACCGAAGCCGCAAGAGGAAGTGACAGCGAAAGCGATATGAGCATTATCCACGAAGAGGGACTTGTTTACACCTTCGACCACGGCGAAAAGTCGGGAATGATCACTACCGATGACGGCTCGCTTGCGTCCGTAACACCCTCATCTTATTTCGGAAATGACATGGGCAGCGTTCTTGACAGCGAGATGCACGTCTGCGAAAAGGAGGAGGACGGCGTTAAATATACCGTTGAATCCTCATATGTTGCGGATAACAAGGCTGACCTCATCAGCTACTGGTTCAATGGGGACGAGCTTGTGAAGTTCACCGAAAATTACGGCGGACAGATCGTTACGGTTACTCTCGACCGCCTTGAGGACACGCCCGATGAAGAGGTCCTGAAGCATCCCGAGGATTACGAGATCGCAGATTTTACCAAGGAAACTGAATCTGACGAGGCTGAAAGCGAGTCGGAAACTGCCGCTGAAACTGTTAATGATTCAACCGATTCCTCAGAGGAGATCACAGCTGAATAAAAATTTTTTTCCCGTGCATTTCATACGGAGATGTGCGGGATTTTTGTATAACCGCAGGAAAATTGTGAAGAATAAATATTAAAAGCCAATGAAAGGACTGATAAAATGAACGATCACAACATTATTATAGTCGGCGGCGGAGCGGCGGGAATGACTGCGGCTGTTTATGCGGCAAATGCGGGAATGAAGGCGATTGTTATCGAAGGCGAATTTGTCGGCGGACAGATAGTCAATGCTCCGAAGGTGACAAATTTCCCCGGATTTGACGAGATCTCGGGATATGAAATAGGCGAAAGACTGAGGAGTCAGGCGGAAAAATCGGGTGCTGAGATCATCTCCGACCGTGTTTCCGAGGTCAGCGTGACGGACGGCGGATTTTCTGTAAAATGCAGGCGTGCGGAATATGCCGCAGACGCTGTGATACTTGCGCTCGGAACACGTCCCCGAAAGCTGGGACTGCCCGAGGAAGAAAAATTCTCAGGCAAGGGAATATCCTTCTGCGCATACTGCGACGGCGGATTTTACCGCGGAAAAACGGTCGTTGTGGCAGGCGGCGGAAACACTGCGCTTTACGATGCCGCATATCTTTCAAAGGTCTGCGGAAAGGTGCTGCTCGTCCATCGGCGTGATGAATTCAGGGGAGATATGACCGCTGTTGAACGGCTGAAGGCTTCGGAAAATGTGGAGATATTCACGTCCAAGACGATAAAGCAGATAATCGGCAGCGACCGTGTTGAGGGCGTTCTTCTGTCCGATGCGAACGGCGGCGAGGATATGAAGCTGTCCGCAGACGGCATATTTATCGCAATGGGACGCATTCCGGGAACGGGCGATATCATTCTGCCCGATGCTCTCGATACCGATGAAAACGGCTATATAAAATGCGGCGAGGACTGTCTGACCTCCGTTCCGGGGCTGTTTGCTGCGGGCGACTGCCGTACAAAATCGCTGAGGCAGCTTGTGACTGCTGCCGCTGACGGTGCATATGCAGGGGCAAATGCTGCGGCTTATTGCAGACAGAAATAAAAAAACGTCATGTATCCGAATGCCGGATACATGACGTTTTTGCGTTAAAGCTGAGGTCATTCCGCTTTTTTTTCTGCGGGAGCCTCCTCTGTCTTTTCCTCGGCGATGCCGTTCTGAGCCTTGAGCAGATCTCTGATCTCAGTGAGCAGAAGCTCTTCCTTTGTGGGCTTTGGAGGCTCGGGCTTGGGTGCTTCGGGAGCAGCCTTTTTCTTTTTGCCGATTAGCGTACCGTTTCTCAGTGCATTGATGAATTTAACGAGAATGAATACGCAGAGTGCGGTCAGCAGGAAGGTGATGACGCTCTGGATAAAGTTTCCGTATGTAAGCTCAGCTCCCTGCATGATGACTGTGCCGTCCTCAAGCTTCGTGTCGGGTATCTTGACGGACAGGCTTGCGAAGTTTATGCCGCCTATGATGATGCCGATAAGCGGTGTGAAAATATCCGTTACAAGTGAATTTACGATAGCTGTGAACGCACTTCCGACGATAACGCCGACTGCCATATCAACAACATTTCCCTTTGATATAAATTCCTTGAATTCCTGAGCCAAGGTCTTTTTCTTCTTCTTTTCCTCTGCCATTTCGGTTTATCCTTTCATATTTTTATTTAATGCGGACAGCACATCTTCTTCGGAGATCTCGTCCGTATCGAACATCATTCCATAGATGTCGCTGCCGCATCTTACGATAAGTCCGCTGAATGACGATCCGATCTCGACATCGGTATAGTCGTAGCTGAGCCTGCATATTTCGTCGATGTTTTCATATCCGTCCGACGGTACGGATATGCGTCCGTTCAGCAGGAAGAACGGGAAATCGCTCCACAGTCCGCCGTCATCATTCAGCACGGCGCAGTCAAACAGCTTTTCTGCGAACTTTTCCGACTTTGCATGATAAACAAATCGGTTCTTTCCGTTATATTTATCGGCGAAAACGCCCCTTTTTATGCTGTAATCCGCAAGCACGCCCGAAAGCGGGGGAGTCTGCTTCGGAGGTCGGAGTGGAAATGCAAGACCGTCGACAATAATGCCGATCAAAGCTATGACTTCTATCCAAGGCAGAATAAACTGCTTGAAATGGATCGCCGATGAACGTGTTCCGTTTCCGCTCGGCAGGCTGCGCTTTTGTCCTTTCACAGCACCTGCTGCGGAAAATATCATGAGGAATGCCTCTATACCGAAAACAAGTGTTACAGCTGCGTCAGAGAGCGTTATATCTGCCATGCTTGCCGCATTTCCGAGTTTGGACAGGATATCGCCGTAAAGATGCAGCGCAAAAAGTGATACCCACAGAATTGCCGCTGCGACCGATCTGCGTGATCCGCTTTTGAGATAGTCAGCATAATCGGCTTCTTTTTCGGGAACAGCGGGCATTTCGCCCTCCGCCGAATATATCGTATATACGGACATTCTGCCGCAGCTTATCCACGGCTCGGGCAGACCGTTCGGATATTCCGCACTCAGTACGCAGGCGTAATGGATATCGCTTTCGGCAGGCACAAAGGTCATTGACCCTGCGACCGGGTGCGATTTTTGGAGCTTATAGCCTGCCGAAAGCTGTTCGGTCAGTGTCTGCATCAGAAGATCCTTGTTGCGTGCATCGAAGTCTATCCTTATATGTCGTTTGTTTTTCACCGGTTATTCCTCAGTCTTTGTAACTGCGATATTCAGAACATCAAGGCTGTCCTTGTCAACAACGGCAGGGCAGTTGGACATAAGCTCGGAAGCGTTCTGCACCTTCGGGAATGCCGTAACATCACGCAGGCTGTCAGCACCGCAGATTATCATTGCCAGACGGTCAAGACCGATTCCCATGCCGCCGTGAGGTGCTGCGCCGTACTTATATGCGTCAACAAGGAATCCGAATTTAGCCTCGATCTCCTCATCGGTAAGTCCGAGGGACTCGAACATCTTCTGCTGAAGCTCGTAATCTGTAATTCTGATAGATCCGCTGGAAAGCTCTGTTCCGTTCAGAACGAGGTCATATGCCTTTGCGAATACCTTTTCGGGAGCTGTATCGAGATACTGTAAGCACTCGTCCATAGGCATTGTGAACGGGTGATGCATAGCGTCCCAGTGCTGAGTTTCCTCGTTCCATTCAAAGAACGGGAATTCCGTTATCCAAAGGAACTTGAATTCGCCCTCGTGGATAATATCAAGCTGCTTTGCGACCTTCAGACGGAGTGCGCCCAGAGTAGGCAGAGTTACCTTGTTCTTGTCGGCAACGATGAGAACGACATCTCCCTTTTCTGCGCCGAGTGTTTTCAGGATATTGTCAAGCTCTTCGGGGGACATGAACTTGGAGAATGAGCAGGAGGGAGCGTCCTCGACCCATCTTACATATGCAAGACCCTTAGCGCCGA
>USNJ01000059.1 GCA_900556055.1 uncultured Ruminococcus sp. | reverse complement strand
TATACTGTCCAAAATTATTAATAATAACAATGCTCATGATAAATTCCCATATTTTTTTTTTAAAATAAGTTTTATAATAAAAAAATTACTGATTTAATAATTTATTATATATTACTTTTATCTATATTTTTCATAGTTCCCCCTATATATTCTCTATTTAACTACTTTACAATCATAGCATCTCCAAAACTAAAGAATCTATATTTCTCTTTTACAGCCGTTTCGTAGGCATTTAGTACATTCTCTTTACTAGAAAGTGCACTTACTAACATAATTAATGTTGATTCTGGTAAATGGAAATTAGTTATAAGTTTATCTACCATTTTAAATTTGTATCCTGGGTAAATAAATATATTAGTCCACCCACTAGCTTCTTCTATTATACCCTCTTCATTAGTTGCTGATTCTACTGTCCTACAACTAGTTGTTCCTACACAAACTACATTATGTCCATTTTTCTTAGCATTGTTTATCTTTTGTGCAGCTTCTTTATCTACCATATAATATTCTGAATGCATTTCATGTTCTAATACATCATCAACCTTAACTGGTCTAAAAGTTCCAAGTCCAACATGAAGGGTTACAAAGACTTCCTGCACGCCTTTATCGCGAATTTTTTGCAGTAATTCTTCCGTAAAATGAAGGCCTGCTGTTGGTGCTGCCTACGCAACAGGTATGGGAAATTACTGGATAGCTATCGGACTTGCGATAGGAACTATCCTCAACTGGGCATTCGTCGCAAAGCCGCTCAGAAGATTTACAGAGGTGTGCGGAGATTCTATCACTATCCCGCAGTATCTTCAGAACAGATTTAAAACGAGCAGCCCGGCTGTAAGAATGGTATGTGCTCTCGTAATTTTCGTTTTCTTCCTGGTATATACAACATCTGCGTTTGTTTCGGGTGGAAAGCTTTTCCAGGTAGTGTTCAACATCGACCCCACAAATGAAACATACACAAAGGCAGCGGTCATAATCTCTGCTCTCATCATCATTACCTACACGCTTTTCGGCGGATTCAATGCCGTTGCGTGGACTGACTTCATTCAGGGTATGCTGATGGTAATAACTATTGTTGCGCTTCCTATCGCACTTATCAATTCCACTCCGAACTTCTCTTATGAGATGCTCCACAATATCCCCAAGATAGTTTCCGAAGGTTCAGAAACAAGCGGATATATGTCAATGTTCTCGGGAATGCGTCCTGTAGATATCATAAGCAATCTTGCATGGGCATTCGGCTACTTCGGAATGCCGCATATCCTTGTAAGATTTATGGCTATCAAGGACACAAAGAGCGTTAAGAAATCTGCGGTAATCGCTATCGTATGGGTGCTTATCTCACTGACTGCCGCTGTTCTCATAGGCATCGTCGGAAGAGCATATCTCGATTCGCAGAGCATAGTTCTAAGCTCGTCTGAGATGGAGCTTATCTTCATTACAACAGTAAAGAAGCTGTTCCCGTCATTTCTCGGAGGAATTTTCCTCTCTGCTGTTCTTGCGTCTATCATGAGTACGGCTGACAGCCAGCTGCTGGTTACAGCATCCGCAGTTGTAAATGATTTCTATACTATTGTTGTAAAGAAGGAAACCTCCGAAAAGAAGCTTATGTGGATAAGCCGCGGCGCAGTTATGCTTGTTTCCGTTATTGCCTGCATTCTTGCGCTCAACCCCAATGATTCAATCATGGGAATAGTATCAAATGCATGGGCAGGCTTCGGTGCCGCATTCGGTCCTGCAATAGTGCTTTCGCTTTACTGGAAGCGGCTTACTCTCAAGGGTACAGTTGCGGGAATCATCGGCGGCGCAGGAACCGTTATCATCTGGGAATACATTCTCCCTCATTTCGTTCCCGCCCTGGACAGCCTGTATTCCATCATTCCGGGAGTGCTTGTTTCCGTACTTCTGACGGTGTTTATCTCCCTTGCTGACAAGGAACCGTCTCAGGAGGTACAGGAGATGTTTGAACTTGCAAAGGCAGATGAAAACTGATCCTTATATTGAATTTTATAGTATACAGCCGGTGCAGCAGATAGACTGCATCGGCTGTATTTTTATGTCACAAACATCATTCAAGGTTTTTTTCGGGGAATAAAAGGTATTTTTTTCATGGTAAAAATCCAATAAAGGATTATAATATAATCATACCGAACGGGATCTTCGGAAAATCAAACAGAAAGGAGTGCATATCCCGCAGAGGACATTTGCAGGATATGAAGGATATGGCGTTTACATATGTAATAACAATAGCACGAACTCTCGGAAGCGACGGCGGCGAGATCGCACGCAGACTTGCTCAGAAGCTTAATATAAGGTTTGTTGACAAGGAACTGCTTGAGATCGCATCGACAGAAAGCGGCATAAATGAAGCGCTGTTTTCGATCACCGATGAAAAGCTGAACCGAAGGATCCTGAGAAGAAGCACAGGTGCATACAAAGGGGAGGTTTATTCCCCGGGACATGAGGATTATCTTACTCAGGAGAATATGTTTGAATATCAGAGCAAGGTCCTCAGAGATATGTACAATTCGGGTGAGCCTTTTGTAGTTGTGGGGCGGGCGGGAAGCTATATACTGAGCGAGTTTTCCGATGTGCTTCGTGTAAGCATAGTTGCATCGGAGGAATACTGCATCGAAAATATCATGGACCGCAACTGCATAACCCACAAGGAAGCGCAGCGGCTCATCGCAAGGACAAACAAATACCGTGCTGACTTTTACAGATACTTCACGGGCGGCGAATGGGGAGATCCGCTGAATTACGATCTCTGTCTTAACAGTGAATCACTTGGCATAGAGGGCTGTGTGAATATCATCAGCAATGCCGTCAATGAAAAGCTGAAGGGAAGATCAGATAAAAGCTGAAAACCAATGCATTTTGCATTTGTTTATAATAAGGTTTGTTTTAACTGCAAACCGGTACTGTAAAGAAAATGGAGGAGAATGTTATGAAAAATGAAAAGCTCAGAAAAATCCTGAAAGCAGGTCTTTGCCTTTCCGCAGCAATGTCGATCGCATTCGGAATGACCGCCTGCGGTTCGTCATCGGGAAGTGATTCAGGCTCCGATACTATCAGAGTCGGCGTTCTTACAGATCTTACAGGCAGTCTTGCAGATTACGGAATAGGAGTTACATCGGGATATAAGCTCGCTGCGGATGAGATAAACAGCAGCGGCGGAATAAACGGAAAGCAGATCGAATTTGTTACATATGACTGCAAGGGCGATAACAATGTTTATCAGGAAATGGCAAGAAAGGTCTGCCTTGAGGATAATGTTGATGTTGTTTTCGGCGGCGTAACAAGTGCATCCAGAGAGGCTATCAGACCTATTATGGAGGAAAATGAGAAGATCTATTTCTATGATGTTCAGTATGAGGGCGGCGTTGCTTCGCATTATACGTTCTGTACGGGACTTATCCCCGAACAGCAGATAGATCCTATGATCGAATATCTTCTCGGAGATGATATGTATCCGAATGCGAAATGCTACATTCTTGCTGCGGATTACAACTTCGGTCAGATAAGCACACAATGGGCTGAAAAGGCTATCGAAGCAAACGGAGGAACGGTTGTGGGCGAGGAATATATTCCTATGGATGTTTCGCAGTTTGCATCAACTATCGCTAATGTCAGTGCTGCAAAGCCTGATGTTATCATCTCGTTCCTTGTAGGCGATCAGGCATCGTTCTATGAGCAGTGGCATAATGAAGGCATTGTCGGAACTCCCATCGCAACCTCTGTTGCCTGCGTAAACACATATGACCACAAGAAGTTTGCTGCACCGATCATGGAAAATGTTTATGTTATCGGCGATTATACGGAGGAAGTCCAGACCGATCCCGCAAAGGAATTCACAAAGAAATTCAGAGAAAAGTTCAGCGAGTCTGAAGTGCCTTATGTAGGAATTACTCCCGAAGGCGCATACACAAGCCTTTATCTCTACAAGGAGGGCGTTGAAAAGGCAGGCACGACCGAGACTGAGGCTGTTATTTCCGCACTTGAAAGCGGTATCACATTTGATGCTCCCAGCGGCAAGGTCGTTCTGAACGGTGATGACCATCATACAACAAGGGACGTTGTTCTCTTCAGAGTCGATGAAAACAATGTTATGAATCCTATCAAGACCTTCACCGGTATTCGTTCAAATTATATCTCAGGAACAAAGGGCGTAAATCTTGCTGAACTCGGCAAGGGCGCACCCAATACCCAGTTTGAACCTATCAATGACTGATAAGGTCATATCAGAATGCGGCAATGCGGCTGACAATAAAAAGCCGTGTTGCCGCTGTTTTTAAGGAAGGTGACCATAATGGGCGAAACTATCTTCAATTACCTGTATCAATTCTTCGACAGCTTCAGCTTTCTGATACTTGCTGCTATGGGACTTGCAGTAGTTTTCGGAATGATGAACATTATCAACATGGCTCACGGCGAGTTCATAATGCTTGGTGCTTATGTATTCACTATCGCATGCAATCACGGAGTTCCTTTCATTCTGAGCGTTGTTCTGGCGGTGATATTTGTTGCTGCTTTCGGCGTTGTGATGGACAGGCTCATCATATGCAGGCTGTATTCCCGTCCGCTTGATTCGATCGTTGTAACATGGGGAATAAGCCTTGCGGTCACGCAGATAGTTCAGATCATTTTCGGAACCTCTCTTCCGTCGGTATCGGTTCCTCTGGGTTCGTTCACGATCGGCGAGAGCCGTTTCTCGGTTTACAGAATAGTGCTTGTTGGCATAGCGGCACTTCTTCTTGCAGGATTTTACTTTCTCTTTATGCACACGAAATTCGGGTTATATTCGAGAGCTACCATGCAGAATGCAGAGGTCGCAAAGAGCCTCGGCATCAACACGAACTTTGAATATTCGGCGACATTTGCAGTGGGTGCAGGTGTTGCGGGTCTGACCGGTGCGCTTTATGCTCCGCTTATGGCGGTATCTCCGTCAATGGGACAGAGCTTCAGCATACAGGCATTCACAACGGTCGTTGTCGGCGGCGCAAATCCGCTTGTCGGAACGGTTCTTTCGGGCGCATCGCTCGGAATTGTAAACAGCGTTGTTTCCCTTGAAGCGGGACAGTTTATGGGAAGGATAGCAATGCTTGCCGCAGCTATCGTATGCATCAGAGTATTTCCTCTCGGCTTTTCGGGTCTTGTTGAAAAAATCAGAAAAGGAGGCCGATGACTATGAAAGATTTGCTTAAGGGCAGATTTAAATTCAGTTCGGAAAATATAATCGCCGTGCTGATGTTCGCATTCGTGATGATCTTCCCTGCGTTTGTTTCGGCATATAAGGTACAGGTGTACACAAACTTCTTTAACAGTATCCTTCTTTGCATGAGCATCGTGCTTATCTGGGGATACTGCGGAACATTCAGCTTCGGTCAGGCTGCATTCTACGGCCTCGGAGCATATATTTACGGTATGATCTCGGGAAATGTCGAAAACCATGCGCTGACTCCGCTCATACTTCTTGTATCCGTAGCGGCAGTCGGACTGATAGCGCTTATACTCGGCTATTTCATGTTTTACGGCGGCGTAAATGATGTGTTCGTCGGAATACTTACTCAGTGCGTGACGCTTGCGCTGTCAACGTTTTTCGGTCAGACGGCAGGCTCGGAATGGCACGTCGGAAAGGTTTTTCTCGGCGGATACAACGGCATGAACGGCATATCCCCGCTGTACATCGGTTCATATAAGATCGGCGGATTTTCGGGATACTATCTTTCGGCAATAATTCTTTTTGCGTGTCTTCTGATATTCAAGATCATTGAAAGGTCAAAGGCAGGCTATACGCTTTTTGCGGTAAGAGAAAACAGAGAGCGAAGCAGCCTTTTCGGATATGATGTGCCGAAGATCCAGATGATAGTTTTTGCGATCGGCGGTGCTATCGCAGCACTTGCAGGCGTGCTTTACGCAGCATGGGGCGGATATGTCGCACCTAACTCGATGAGCGTTACTCAGGCGACTATTCCCGTTATAATCGTAGCATCGGGCGGAAGAAAGAGTCCGACGGCAGCGATGCTTTTCGGTTTCCTATATTATTTTGCAAACAACAAGCTCACGGGTTCGGGCAGCGAATATTCACTGCTGATCCTTGGAATCGCACTTGTGCTGGTGCTTCTCTTTATCCCGCAGGGACTGTTCAAGGCACTTTTCGGATTTATTGACGACAGGATAGCAAAGCTGTTCGCTCCGAAAAATAATGTTCCCGAAACGGCTGAATAAATCCAAAAGGAGGCAGGCTTTATGACTGATGCAAATGACAGCAGACCTGTTGTTCTTGAAGTAAAAAATCTCGCAAAAACCTTCGGAGGAATAACGGCTCTGACCAATTTTAATCTGACGGTCAGAAAGGGCGATATACACTGCCTTATCGGACCGAACGGAGCGGGCAAAACAACTGTCCTCAAGATCATCACGGGTGTATATCCGCCGACATCGGGAAGAGTTACTCTGAACGGCAGGGATATCACGGGAATGAGATCAAACAAGGTCGTTTCAAACGGCATCGCAATAAAAATGCAGGTTCCCGGAGTTTATCCCGAAATGACCATGTACGACAATATGGTGATCGCAGCTCAGAACTATGTTCCGAAGCATGAGCTGAGATCTGAGATAGAGCGTCTGATAAAGCTTATGAAGATCGACACGCTCGGAAATCCGCTTGTGAAGAATATGTCACACGGTCAGCAGCAGTGGCTGGAGATCGCTATGGCACTTGCAAGCAAGCCGAACATACTGTTCCTGGATGAACCTGCCGCAGGTCTGGGCCCCGAGGAAACGGAATTCACTGCGGAGCTTGTAAAGGATCTCAATAAACAGGGAATGACGATACTTTTTATTGAGCATGACATGAATTTCGTCCGCAGCATTGCTCAGCAGGTGACTGTTCTGCATCACGGAAGAAAATTTGCTGAGGGAACTCTTGACGACATACTGAACAATGAGGAAGTCGTTGAGATATACCTCGGAAAAGAAGCGGGAAAGTGAGGTGCTTTTATGCTGAAGGTCAATGATCTTTGTTCGGGATACGGCAAGGTGCAGATACTTAACGGCGCAAGCATAGAGGTCGGAAAGGGAGAGATCGTATCCATAATCGGCAGAAACGGAGTCGGCAAATCCACATTCGTAAAGACGCTTATAGGCATACTGCCGGTAAAAAGCGGAACGATACTTTTCCGTGACGGCTGCGACATATCAAAATGGCCTGCGTATAAGCGTGCTGTCAGCGGGATAGCATATGTCCCTCAGGGACACGGTGTTTTCCCCGATCTTACCGTTCAGGAAAATCTGAAGATAGGTGCGCTGATAAACAAAAAAGAGCGTGAGGAAGCGTATGACAGGATATATGACTATTTTCCAAGACTTGCGGAACGGCGCAGTCAGAAGGCGGGAACTATGTCGGGCGGAGAGCAGGCTATGCTTTCTATCGGCAGGGTCCTGGTCAACAAGCCTGAGATAATCCTTCTTGATGAGCCGAGCGAGGGCGTTCAGCCGAACATTGTTTACAAGATGGGCGAGATCATTGAGCAGATAAGCAGTGATCTCGGACTGACGGTGCTTATGATCGAGCAGCATCTCGGGCTTATCCAGCAGGTCAGTCAGCGTGCGTATGTAATGGACAAGGGCATGATAATCTCCGATCTTACAAAGGAACAGATAGCCGATGACAGCTATGTATCTCACTTCCTGTCGGTGTAAATGAAAGAAATCAATTGGGTTCAATCATAATTGTGTTCAAAATACATAAAATAGATGTGATTATGAATGAAATGTGCAATAAGTCTGTTCAGAAAATTCATAAAGCGTTTTATAAAAATTGTAGCAATATTCTGCCCGTTATGATATAATCTGATTGTATCAACGGAGATATGCCCTTGGGAAACATCGGCGTATCTCCGTTTTTTTGCCGAAAATAATGTGAAAGGACAATGCTTTATGATCAATATACTTATAGCAGATGACAAAGAAGTATTCAGACGCAAGATAAAAAGACTGGACTATTTCAAAACACATAACGATCAGATGCAGATATCCTTTGAGGCACAGAACGGTGAAGAGGCTCTTGATATCATTAAAAACAGCAAGGTCGATATAATCATCACGGATATCCGAATGCCGATAATGGACGGAATGGCACTGCTTAAAGAGATAAAGACGGAAAAGCTCTGCAAATGCGTCATTCTTCTGAGTGAATACACTGATTTTGCATATGCAAAGCAGGGGATAGTTTACGGTGCTTTTGATTACATAGTAAAGCCCATAGACAACGAAAAAATAACCGATGTTCTTGACAGAGCCGCCGATTATCTTAACACGATACAGTCAACATCAGCCTTCTGGGAGGATTCGGCTGCTGAGATAATACGCATGACCGATGAGAACAATGAGGATTACAGTTCGCTGCTAGATGCCGTATTCAGCAATATCAAAGCAAGCGGATGCACGCTGTCTGCGGCAACGGGTGAGATGAAGCACATGATGGCGTACATAGAAAGAAACATTCTCCATTCAAGACCGTATATGAAGAAGTTTGCTCCCGTATCGGAGATATGTGCGATACCCTCCGAATACGGTTCGTCCGATGATCTTTTCGCAGTAGTAAGAGATAGTCTGAAAAGGCTTTTTGATGAGATGAACAAATTCAGCATAGACACATCGAATACGCTCATAAAAAATATGTGCGGATATATAATCAGCAACATCGAGCAGGAGATAAATTTACAGACGATAGCAGACGAATTTTTTGTCAATAAAAAATATCTCAGTACCTGCTTCAAAAAGGAAACGGGCGTTAATTTCATCGACTACATAACCTTTGTAAAAATAGAACGTGCAAAAATGCTTCTGCGGGATAAAAGCATGAAGGTCTACGAAGTCGCTGCGGCACTGGGCTTTGCTGACACGGAATATTTCAGCCGTGTATTCAAGCAGAAAACAGGCATCAGCCCTTCGGAATTTGTTTCGGGGGTGACGTAAATGAGCGAACTTTTTATCAGCCGCGAAAGAAAAGAGGTCGCTGCTGTGGTTTCTGCGGTGCTTTGCCTTGCCTTTGCACCGCTGTCGTATGAAATGGACAGTATTTACCACATCGAACTGATCTGGAGTCTTATATTCATTATGCCTGTGGTCCTGACGCTTGAAACGGGATATGCTGCTTTGACGGGAGGCTGCTGCTGTGCGGCACTCCCGTTCATTGTTCATGGAAGTTCAATGGAAACGGCTTCATTTGCGGCTCTGAGATATATACTTCTGTTTCTGTGGATACTGTATGCGAACATCTGTGAGAGGTATATCCTGCGAAAAAAGCATTCTGCGTATGTAAATACATATACTCTTCATGCGGCATTTTTTGCAGCTGCTGCGCTGATATTCCTGATGCTTGAAGTCTTTGCTGCCAAGCTTCCTTTCGGTGACGTTCTTTTTGACGGAATGTCCCCGTCATACAGGCGTGTTTCTCTTGTGAACAGCATACTTACAGATCTTATGCTGCTGACTATGGGAAAGCTGCTGCTTGAGCTTCCGTCTGTAAGGCATTGGATAGGTCTTTCGGAATATCCATGCTCAGGGGGAAGCAGGAAGATATTTTTATACGGCGTTGTTTTTTCATCGCTTTTTATTATGGCAGATGTATTTTTTGACAGCATTTATTTTAATACCTACGGATTTCATTCGTCATTTATCAAAATAACAAACGGAGTCGGCATAAAGCTTTCCGTCATAATCCTCATAACTGCGACGGTCTGCCGATATCTCATGCTCTACAAGCGGACGATGCTCGAAAGCTACACAAGGATAAGATCCAACGAGGAAAAGCTAAGGGCGATATTCATGAACATGAGCGATATGTATTTCGAGATAGACAATTTCGGCATTATAACCGATATTTCGTATTCCGTCAAGCGCAATCTCAGTGTTGATATGCAAAGTCTGATTGGAGTGAACATACGCAGCATATGCAGAGGTGGCATAGTGATGGAGAAGCTCAGAAAAATGCGCATAAACGAGGATCTTCTCAATCAGGAAACGGAGTTTCATTTCGGCGGCAAAATGCTTTACGTTCTGATAGATATCCACAAGGCGGCGTGCAGCAGGAAAAATGATGAAAAGTACATGATATTCGCAAGGGATATCACCGAGATAAGAAATGATGAGCTTGAGATAAGGGCGCTGAACAAGCAGCTTGAATCAACGGTAATAGAAAGGACAGATCAGCTTTCAAAGGCATATTCCGACCTTGAATCATTCAGCTATACGGTATCACATGAGCTGAAAACGCCTATCAGGGAGATCGAAACATATATCGAATTTATCGGCGAGGATAATGCCGATGTGCTGAATGAACAGTCGCTGAAAGATATTGAATCCATAAAAAACGTCTGCACGAACACAATGCATCTTATTCAAAGCATGATGGAGTATTCCCGTGTGGGATATAAGGCACTCAATAACGAATATGTTGACATGAACAGCGTCATAACCGAATGCTTTTCGGAGATAATGAAGCCCGTCCATGACAGAAAGGTAAAACTTGAAACGGGCGATATCCCGCAGATATACGGAGACAAATTTCTGATAAAGCAGCTGGTTTTCAACATCATATCAAACAGCGTGAAATTCACAAAGGAGAAGGAAGAAGCAGTCATCTCCGTAACCGCCGATCCATCGGAGGATACTGTGACGCTGTATTTCAGGGATAATGGG
>USNJ01000058.1 GCA_900556055.1 uncultured Ruminococcus sp. | reverse complement strand
CCTCCGATCCCGAGGTCATCTCGCTCGCCGCAGGAAACCCTGCCCCCGAAGCTTTCCCTGTGAAAGAGATCGCAGGCATCACAGCAAGACTTCTTGCCGAGAATCCGATAAACGCACTCCAGTACAGCGTTACCGAGGGTTATACTCCTCTCAGAAACCGCCTTAAAGAGCGTATGAAAAAAGCCGGTTGCTTCGATGAAAATTCGGACGAGCTTATCATCACCTCGGGCGCACAGCAGGCAAACGAGCTTTCCTGCAAGGTAATGTGCGATGAGGGCGACACGGTAATTACCGAAGCTCCCAGCTTTATCGGAAGCCTTAACTCCTTCAAGTCCTATAACGGACATATCGTCGGCGTTCCCCTTGAAAACGACGGCATTGACCTTAACGCTCTTGAAGACGCACTGAAATCCAACAGGAACGTCAAGCTTATCTATCTTATCCCGAACTTCCAGAATCCGACGGGGCTCTGCACAAGCTTTGAAAAGAGAAAGGCTGTTTACGGGCTTGCAAAGAAATACGGCGTTATGATCCTCGAAGATAACCCATACGGAATGACAAGATTTGCAGGCGAGCCTATCCCCTCGATCAAGACGCTTGACAAGGACGGTCTTGTTATCTACTCCGGCACATTCAGCAAGGTTCTCTCCCCCGGAATCAGAGTCGGCTATGTATGCGCCCCCAAGCCTGTTATCCAGAAGATCGTAGTCTGCAAGCAGGTTTCCGATGTTCACACCAACATTCTTGCGCAGATGATTTGCCACGAATTCATGACAAAGTACAACTGGTCCGAGCATCTTAAAATGCTTCCCGCCGTTTACAGGAAAAAGTGTGAGCTTATGCTCTCCGAGATGGATAAGCATTTCTCCAAGAAGATCACATACACACGTCCCGAGGGCGGACTTTTCATCTGGGCTACTCTTCCCGAGGACTGCGATATGCCCGCATTCTGCAAGAAGGCTGTTTCCGAATATAAGATCGCTGTCGTTCCGGGAAATGCATTCATGATCTCCGAATCCGACAAGACTTCTTCGTTCAGACTCAACTTCTCCACACCTACCGATGAGCAGATCGTCAAGGGCATCGAGATACTTGGCAAGCTCTCACACGATATGTTCGATTGATTGAAAGGAATGATATAAATGTCCGATACAGCCGAAAAGAAGATAATTTTCAGCGGGATCCAGCCGACAGGCACATTTACTCTCGGCAATTACATAGGCGCAGTTTCCCATTGGGGAAAGCTCCAGGACGATTACCGCTGCATCTACTCAATTGTTGATATGCACGCTATCACCGTCCGCCAGGTGCCTGCCGAGCTCAGAAAGCACACTCTCGAAGCATATGCGCTTATCATGGCATGCGGCGTTGATCCCAAGAAATCCATAGCATTTATCCAGAGCCACAACAGACATCACGCTGAGATGAACTGGATCCTCTCCTGCTCGACACAGTTCGGCGAGCTTTCCAGAATGACTCAGTTCAAGGATAAATCGCAGAAGCACCCCGACGATATCAATGCGGGACTTTTCACATATCCCGTGCTTATGGCGGGAGATATTCTCCTTTATAACGCCGATCTTGTACCTGTCGGCGTTGACCAGAAGCAGCATCTTGAGCTTGCAAGAAACGTTGCGCAGAGATTTAACCAGAGATACGGCGATCTTTTCACCGTTCCCGATGCATATATCCCCAAGGTGGGCGCAAAGGTAATGTCACTCGCAGAGCCTACAAAGAAGATGTCAAAGTCTGACACCAACCCGAACGGCTGCATCTACATTCTTGACGAACCCGATGTTATCATCAGAAAGTTCAAGAAGGCTGTTACCGACTCCGAAGCATGCGTAAGATACGGCGAGGGCAAGGACGGCATCAACAACCTTATGAGCATCTATTCCGTCGTTACAGGCAAGACCAACGAAGAGATCGAGCGTGAGTTTGACGGCAAGGGCTACGGTGATTTCAAGCTTGCAGTCGGTGAAGCAGTCGCTGACCATCTGAAGCCCGTCCGTGAGAACTATAAGCGTCTTATCGAGGACAAGGCTTACCTCAAGGAATGCTACACAGCAGGTGCGGAAGCAGCTATGAAGATCTCAGGCAAGACACTTTCCAAGGCTTATCACAAGGTCGGATTTGTTGATTTCAGATAACTATTTCAAGCACTGGTGTATATATTTACATCAGTGCTTTTGACAAAAAGGAGAATTGCATTTATGTCAGATCATTTTATGGAAAAACCGTTATTTAATCAAAGAATTTCAATTAAAAAGAACATCTTCTCTAAGCCACTTGAATTTGTAACAACTTTTTTCAATGATGTCATTGAAACACATTGTTATACTGTTTGTAAGAACGAACTAGGTGAGTTAATTTATAGATTCAGCTTTATTGAAATTAAATATTCAGATATCTTTTCTACTGAAAAAGAATCTTACGAAAAAAATAACTTTCTTAAGATCAAGCTAGTTTTTAATTACAAATCAGGAGTTTACTATCTTATTCCATTAACTGATAGCAATTGTCACATGGAAGAAATTTTAAATGATACCATTGAAAAAAACAAATTAAATGAAGAAAAGCATCAAGAGGAAATTCAAAAAATTCGCAGAGAGCGAGAAGAAGAAAGACAAATACTTGAACAAAAAAAATTAGAGGAAAAAGAGTTTTATTCTTCAACATATCAATTTCATATAAAAAGTAACACACCTTTTTATACATTTGAAACAGGCATTAATTACTGTTCACTTCTGTATATTGCTGAAGATAAAAGTTTGAATTTTTTAGCAATAGATGGTAATTCAAAGCAAGAAGCTAACGGAATCATACCTTATGATCACATTCATTATTATGAAAAGGCTGGAACAATCCATTATGTAACTGAAGTTAACGCATCATATCAAGAAGGCGGTTCATTTGGTGGTAGTTTTAAACCCGGGCAATTCAACATTGGAAAGTCAATACTTGGAGGACTCCTTTTTGGACCTATGGGAATGGCAGTGGGAACAATGGCTAGTTATAAACCCTCAGAATACACACCTCCCCAATATAATCCTGGAAGCTTTAATATAAATAGCACATGCACTAGAATTGACGAAAGAAGTGTAATATTAAATTATTATTCAGACGAACACAAGCAATATATGGACATTGAATTGCCTCATGACATCTTTAATTTCTTACAAACCCACTATTCAGAAAAAAAATATGATATTGTAATCGAACTAGAAAAGCAAAGTGCCGCAAAAACATTAACACCAACCATTTCGCCTGTATCAGATAATAATAACAAAGTCTTATCAATAAAAGAAAGGCTCGCTAACTTAAAAGATCTGTATGAAAATGAATTAATTTCATTAAATGATTACGAATCAAGAAAAAAAGAAATACTTTCCGAAATGTAATAAAAAGGATACCGTTTAGCTGGTTAATTCACTAAACGGTATCCTTTTTTATTTGATGAAGCTATCAGCCGTTGTTTTCCCCGTCCTCGGGCTTTACTACCTCGACGGTTATGTCAGAAGGATCAACTGTCTCAGGCTCGGGATCTGCGGGACGGATCCCGCCTGCGCCGCACTTGCAGCAGAAGATATTCTCAGCGGAATTTTCAGCTCCGCATGAAGGACAGTAGATCACGCCCTTAATGCGTGATACCTGCGCACGGATATTCGCAATATTCATGTTCTCGTTTGCAATCTGCACGAACAGTCCCTCATATTCCTCGGAAGGATTATTTTTGTTTTCCTCATAGAACTTTTTGCCTATCTCAACATAAACATCTCTCATTCTGGACTCGCACTGTGAGATCTGATGATTCAGCTTTGTTACTTCGGCAAAGTTCTTTGCCTTGTCAGCAGCGTCCTTTCCTGCCTCAGCAGCCGTTTTTCCTGCATCCGAAAGTGTTTTTCCGATCTTGTCAAATACGTTCATTTTAATTGCCTCCGTTTCAGATTCAGCATATTATACGCTGTATATTATATATTATAGCAACGGCATATGCAAATGTCAAGAGTTTTTTAACATTTTCACAAGATTTTTTTGATCTTATCACAAAGAAAACGCTTAGCGAATATCGGTGTCCCTGACTATTCCGAGGATAATTCCATCGTCTTCGGGCTTATTTTCGGAATATGACACAGCTGACTCAAACCGCTTTTCTGCCTCGTCAATAACGTTTTTATCGCTGACAGATGTATACATTCTTGCGATAATATCGCCCTTTTCCGCATGATCGCCTACTGTTTTGACAAACACTATGCCCGCCGAACTGTCGATATCGCCGCCGATGACCGTTCTTCCTGCGCCGAGAAGTCCCGATATCCTGCCTGTTTCCTCGCATTTTATTCCGCTTATGAAGCCTGATCTTGCGGCTTTTATCTCAATAATGCTCTGCGGCTGTCTGAATTTTTTGTAATCATCTATCACGCCTGCATCGCCGCCCTGTGCGCTTACTGTTCTGCGGAATACGTCAAGCGCACTTCCGCTGCTGAGCGCGTCATCAGCCATTCTGCGGCATTCTTCGGGAGTTCCTTTTCCCGCCAGATATATCATCTCAGAGGCAAGAACTGCGGATATTTCCCTGAGTCTTTCGTCTCCGCCGCCTTTCAGAACATCTATCGCCTCCATCACTTCGACGGCGTTTCCGACAGCTTTTCCCAGCGGTCTGTTCATATCCGTCAGGACAGCCGTGCATCGTCTGCCTGCGTGTTTGGCTGTTTTTACCATCAGACGTGCAAGCTCTTCGGCATCGGAACGTGACTTCATGAATGCTCCGTCGCCTGTTTTTACATCAAGAACAATGCCGTCTGCGCCTGTTGCAAGCTTTTTGCTCATTATGCTTGAACAGATCAGAGGTATGCTGTCAACGGCGGAAATGCTGTCCCTGAGTGCATACAGCTTTTTATCCGCTGGGACAAGATGTCCCGTCTGACCTGCTACTGCGAAATGTGTTTCGCTCACTATCCTTCGGAACTCATCTGTCGGGAGGGCTGTTCTGAACCCGGGGACAGACTCCAGCTTGTCGATAGTTCCGCCTGTATGTCCTAGACCTCTGCCTGACATTTTCGGGACATACACGCCGCATGCTGCCGCTATCGGGCCTGTGATAAGGGTGGTTTTGTCGCCTACGCCGCCTGTGCTGTGCTTATCGGCTGTAAATCCTCCGAGATCCATTGACAGCACATCTCCTGACTTTTCCATAGCCAAGGTCAGCTCGGCTGTTTCCTTTTCTGTCATGGAATTGAACCATATCGCCATAGTGAGCGCCGCCGCCTGATAATCGGGTATCTCACCGCTTACGTATCCGTCAATGAAATAGCGGATCTCAGCTTCTGTAAGCTCGCCGCCGCGCTTCTTTTTTGTGATGATATCGTACATATTCATAGGTCATATCTCCTTTCGGCTGTGGGGGCAGTATATCCGCGGGAGTGCGAACAGTTGGGCTGCGGGGGAATGCTTTCTGCCCCTTCGCCCCTGCACATAAGCAGAAACCGCCGCAAAACTGCAAAGGTTTTACAGTCTTACGGCGGTCTCCTAAGTAAAATAAACAAAAATTACTGAACGGTGATACCTGTAAAGTAGTATTTCAGGATCGAAACGTAGTCATAGCCCATGTTTGCGAGGATATTTGCGCCGTTCTGACTCATTCCGACGCCGTGACCGTAGCCATAGGTTGTGAATGTGAATACGCCGTCTGAATAGGCAACGTTGAAGCTTGCAGAGCGGATCTTATAGCCGAACACCTGCTCTCTGAGCTGTCTGCCTGTCAGGGTGAGCGCTCCGTCAACAGTCACTGTTCCGACGTAATTTCCGTCGATCTTTGAGCTTACGACGATCCAGTTTTCGGGGTTGTCGGAAAGAATTATGCCGAGGGATCTTTCGAGATAGCTTCTAACCTCGTCTTTGCTCATCTGCATTGTTCTTCCGTAATTGGGGTCATTTCCCGCATCAAAAGGACAGTCAACGCTTACGAGATACGGCCTGTTTCCGCCCCATACATTGGATGAGGATGCAGTTGACCCTGCTGAAGATGCGCTGTAGCATGCAAGAGCGACCTCGCCGTTATAGTAGCATGCCTGTCCCCACACCTTGGAAACGCAGCTTGCTATCTTATCGGGAACTGTATTTGCGAGCAGCACGCTTGGGTACTGACCGTGCAGATTGTTGTGCTTAACATAAGAATATGCTGCGACTGCCTGCGCCTTTATCGCTTCGGTATTGAAGCTTGTGGATACCTCATTGGCAACGATCTTGCAGACCATAGTGTATGCATCGAGAGTAATGGACGAGCCGTTTGCGATAACTGTAAGTGTTTCCGCATAGTCAATGGGAGCAACTGTAACATCAGGCTCAGTTTCAAACATTTCGATGTATGTTGTTTCGTCAAAAGGATTATAGTCGCCGCCTGCGGGTTCTGCCGCCGGTTCTTCATATGCGGCTGTTTCTGTGAAATACATATCATCCAGCTCATATGCTGTCATTGCCGCTGTATAATAGGTTTCAGCCTCAGTTTCGGGAACTGTTTCCGGTGCGGTCTCGGGAGATGTTGTTATCTCTGTGACTGATTCGCCGATCGCTTTATCCGCAGCCGATCTTACCGTTACGGCTGCCTCCTCCTGCGGGGTATATTCCTCAAGCGGAGAATCCTCATTTGCAAGCGGATCTTCGGGATCATCAGCCATATCCATTGTTATTATCTCGGGCTGATCCTCATCATTTGTCTTATCGGGCACCTGCGTTTCCACGCTGACTGTTTCTTCCGGGACAGCTTCATCTGCGTCCTGCGGTATATCATAGACCGCATCTTCAGGCTCAGCCTCCGCCTTATCTGCTTCTGCCGATGTTTCTGTGATGCTGTAATCAAGCTCGACATTATCTATCTCACGTACCATGCAGTTTGCAAATGTATAGAACGCCGCAACTGCGAATACAGCTGTCAGAGCAGTCAGCCTTGACTTATGTTTCATAAACAACTTCCTTTCATACAGGAAAATCAATCTTCTTCGATATATGTGCCGCCGTTGTACTTATAGTAGATAGCGGGCCACTTCGGATTGGGATTGATCTGGAACTGTGTAAGATCGACCTCGGGGCTTTCTCCCGGTCTGACCTTTCTTGCAACGATGACGTGTCTTGACGGCTCCCATTCGGTTGAACATGTTGAGAGTGTCAGGAACTTGTCATTTTCGTTCACGTCCGTTCCTGTGATAATTGTACTGCGTTCGGTGATCTCCTTGATGAATGTTTCATAAGGATACTGATCGCTGAAATAAACATAATTCTGATAATCAAAAACCTTGCCGTTGTCATGCTCAGGCTCGGTATTGATGACAAATGAGGAAATGATCTTATAAACGCCCTGCTCGTAATTTGAGTTGAAATAGATAACGGGATTTTTCTTGTAATAGTTATAGTCCCATCTGTAATAATCCATTTCGCCGAACATTGTGCCGTCAGCCTGGTTATGACCGTAAACGATAAGGTTGTCGGACTGCTCCCAGTCTGTGAGCTTGCAGCGGTAATCAAGGAAGATAGCACCGCACTGACGTTTCTGGTTGTTGAAGTTGTGAGTCAGATAATAATCATTGTTATCTGTCTGGACCACAACGGTATCTATCATTGTGTTTGGTATCTTGATATAGCCGACAGTGTCGGGGTTGATATTCAGAAGCTCCTGAGCGGCAGGCATTATTTCCTTAGGCTCTCTTACTTCGGGGATATCCTCGGCAGGCTCTTCAGCCGTTTCAGCCGCAGTTTCTGTGACCTGTGCTTCGGCAGCACTGCTGTATATGTATTTGATATTTTCCTGCAGCTTCTTTGCCTCGATGATCTGAGCATAATAGCGGATAAGAACGATCACGCACACTATAAGCGCCGCAGCAGCTGCAAGTGTAATGCATTTTGCGGTGATAGTGCCGGCAGAATCTGTTTTTAATGGAATAAAGGTTTCAACAAAGCCTTTTTTCTCTTTCTTTTTGACAGGCTTTGGTTTTGCCTCATCCGAAATTGCCATGAAAACTATCCTTTCCGATATTATTTTTATGCTTCACCGATGAAGCTTATGACGCTGCGCTTGTTTCCGTATCAGATTCGGACTCACTCTCAGTCTCACTGCCGACCGATGAAGTCTCGCTGCCGGAGGTCTGTGAAGCCGTCTCAGCCGTTGTTTCCGAAAGTGATGTATCTGCGCTTGTCTCGGGGACAGATGCTGAAGCTTCGGTCTCGGGCGGAGCGGTTGTCAGGACTTCTGTCGTCTGTGCCGCTGTTGTCTCCGACGCATAATGCTCAGTTTCAATATATGTATCCCATCCCTGAGATTCTTCCGCATTGACCGATGAGATTATGTCGAACATATCGTTCATGAACTCATCAGCTGCGTCCTGCTTTATGGTAACATCGATTGTTTCGGCTGTCAATGCAGGGTCAGCAGTCGTCTGATCTGAAGTGATCGCATCCCAGTCGATATCGCTTGTGCCTGTGTTGAGAGCAGCAGCCGAGAAATCGAAGCTCTGTTCAGTTTCGCCGTCACGCAGACATCTTGCAAATATAACAAATCTGGAATCAGCATATTCATTGCTGCACGTCGAAAGAACTATGAACTTATCTCCGTACTGAACATCAACGGGAGAAATTATCTCATTTCTCTTTGCGATCTCGCTCATATACCAGTCGTAAGTTTCTTCGTTTCCAAACTCGGGATAATTGTGATATCTGAACACCTCGCCGTTGCTGTCATGCTTTGCAAGGGTATTTGTCACGAAATATGCGAAAATAACATACTTCTGCGAGCCATATTCGGTATCGAATGTAAAGAACGGATTAGCCTTGTAATACTCAGCATTTCTCTTGTAAGCCTTGAGATTGCCGAACATAGTGCCGTCCCTCTGGTTGTGACCGTAGAGAAGCAGGGTATCCGACTGACCGTCAGCATTGATGTGAGCACGATAATCCAGGAAAACTGTTCCCGCTTTATTGTTTGAACCGTCAAATGCATGGGAAAGATAATACGAATTATCCGTATACTGCACAATGGGTTCATATATATCGACATTTTTTATAGTGAGATAAGCAACGGTATCGGGATTTTTGTTCTTGAGATACTGCACCTTATCAAGTGCCGCCTTGTCAAGCGTTTCCTGATCGGGTTCGATCTCGATGACATTGCCTTCCTCATCTATGGACGTAACCGTTTCAACCTCGAACTGTTCAAGCTCGGAAGTCAGATTATTCTTCAGATCAAGCGCACGTCGTGACTGGATAAGTGTGGAAACAAGCATTACACCCGCCGCAACGAACACTGTCACTGCAGCAAGGAACACTGTTTTTCTGATTATTTCAAGAACGCTGTCGCCCTTTTCGGGGAACAGATCTCTGATCCTGCTTGATTTTTTCTGCTTTTTATCCTTTTCTTCGGAGCTGTCGGATACTTCGGGATCCTTCTTTTCGGCTTCGTCCTTCTTTTTGCTGTCTGACTCGCCTTCCAGCATCTCAAAAATATCGTCCTCATCATCTGATGAAGCGGTAGATATCTCATCTGCCTGCGGATCGGGAACTATCTCATCAAAGCCCTTGAAAAGGTCTATGGAATCGGGTTCATACTCATCGGGATCATAGATCGGCTCAGACTTCCCGGGAATATCCTCCGCAGGCCTGTCCTTTATGATGGGCGCTTCCTTTTCATCGGAAATAACGCCGTCAGTGCCGCTTCCGTCATCCTCGGGAGCAGGTGTATCCTCGATAATATCTTTTTCTGCGCCGATCACAGTATCATCGGCAGCATTTCCTTTGAGCGCTGCGCTGTATTCCTCGATAAGGTCTGCTGCGCTCAGTTTTTTATTATCATCTGACATTTGCAAACCTCTAAATCACTTACCGTAAATATAGGACCAATCAGGTTCCTTAGCGTCCTCATTGAGAGTTGCCAGCGATGTATCAACAGTCGGATCCTCTCCGTCCCTGACACGTCTGCCGATAACCACAAATCTTGACGGCTCAAATTCATTGCTGCATGTTGACAGTGTGAGGAACTTATCGTCCTCGTTGTAGTCAACGCCTGTGTTTATCGCAGTGCGTTCCATTACATTTTCAATGAATGTGCTGTATTTCCACTCATTATCATTGAAAACTATGTAGTTATGGTAATCGAAGATCTGACCGTCTCTTGTCTGATACGGCTCGACCTCGATAACGAAGCATGCAATGATCTTATATTCGTATTCCTCATAAAGCGAAGAGAACGTGAAAGTCGGATGCTCCTTGTAGAAGCTGAAATTCGACGTATTCTGCTTTGTGATCTTATAGTTTTTCAGTGTTCCGAACATCTCTCCGCTTGCCTGGTTATGACCGTAAAGTATGATGTTGTCGCACTGATTGAAATCGTAATCGTTAAAATGCGCACGGAAATCCGCCATTACAGTACCCGGCTGAGACTTGTTTCCGTAGAAATCCCTGTCAAGATAGTAATAGTTGTCCGTTGTCTGAACAACAATATTGTTTATCTTTGTTCCGGGGACAGTTATCCAGCCCGCCGTATCGGGATTTTCCTTGATGAATTCTTCAAATTTCGGCAGAACAACAAGCGGCTCAGGCTCAGTAACTGTGGTTTCAGGCTCGGTCTCGGGCGGCTCTGTCTGAGTCGTTTCGGCAGTCGTGATGACAACCGCACTCTCATACTGCTCTGCAAGCTCCTTGTTCACACGCTCTGCCTTAAGCTCCTGATATTCCT
>USNJ01000057.1 GCA_900556055.1 uncultured Ruminococcus sp. | reverse complement strand
TACCGATGACCGATACGGCGGAGAAAATTATTCAGCGTTTTCGCTCTTTTTTACGGTGACATTAAGCGCACCGTCTGCGAAATCTACGCAGAGAGTTGAGTACGGCTCGATGTCGTCGGCAATGATCTTTCTCGCAATAAGCGTTTCGACCTTGCTCTGGATAAATCTCTTGAGCGGTCTTGCGCCGAATACGGGATCGTAGCCTTCATCAATGATGTAGTTCTTTGCAGCATCGGAAACAGTAACTGAAAGCTGTCTGTCTTCAAGACGCTTGCTGAGACCTTTGAGCATAAGATCCACGATCTGACCGATATCCGACTTCGACAGCGGCTTGTAAAGCACGATCTCGTCAAGACGGTTAAGAAACTCGGGACGGAATTTCTCTCTGAGAAGCTCGTTTACCTCGTCCTTTGCCTCCTGAGATATCGTGTTGTCTTCTGTGATGCCGTCGAGGATAGCGGACGAACCGAGGTTGGATGTCAGGATTATGATAGTATTTTTGAAATCTACCGTTCTGCCCTGCGAGTCGGTGATACGTCCGTCATCAAGAACCTGGAGAAGGATGTTGAATACATCGGGGTGAGCCTTTTCGACTTCATCGAACAGAACGACCGAATAAGGTCTGCGGCGGACTGCTTCAGTCAGCTGACCGCCCTCCTCATATCCGACATATCCCGGAGGTGCTCCTATCAGACGGCTTACGGAGAATTTCTCCATGTATTCCGTCATATCAATACGGACGATGTTCTTCTCATCATCAAAAAGTGCTTCGGCAAGAGCCTTTGCAAGCTCTGTTTTTCCGACACCGGTAGGACCTAAGAACATAAAAGAGCCTATTGGTCTGTTCGGATCCTGGATTCCCGCTCTCGAACGGAGTATAGCCTCACTGACCTTTTCGACAGCCTCGTCCTGACCTATAACACGCTTGTGGAGAATGCCTTCCATGTTCAGCAGCTTCTCACGCTCGCCTTCCATCAGCTTTGCAACAGGGATACCCGTCCAGCGGCTGATGATCCTTGTGATCTCCTCGTCGGTGACTTTATCACGGAGGAGTGTGTGCTTTTTCTCGGCGTGTTCTTCGTCCTCAGCTTCTTCAAGCTCTTTCTGGAGGGCAGGGAGCTTGCCGTATTTAAGCTCAGCTGCCTTGTTAAGGTCATAGCTGCGCTCAGCTTCTGCGATATCGGCATTCATCTTTTCGATTTCCTTACGGATATTCTGCACCTTGCCGATAGATGCCTTCTCGTTTTCCCAGCGAGCCTTCATCTCGGCGAATTCGGCACGCATTTCCGCAAGCTCTTTCTGTATTTCCTCGAGATGTTCCTTCGAGAGCTTGTCATCCTCTTTCTTGAGAGCTGTTTCCTCAATCTCGTGACGCATGATCTTACGTGAGATCTCATCAAGCTCGGTAGGCATTGAATTCATCTCTGTTTTGATAAGAGCGCATGCTTCATCAACAAGGTCGATAGCCTTATCGGGGAGAAAACGGTCGGTGATGTAACGGTTTGAAAGGGTAGCGGCGGTGATGAGAGCAGAGTCCTGGATCTTGACACCGTGATAAACCTCGTAACGCTCCTTCAGACCTCTCAGTATGGATATAGTATCTTCAACGGTAGGCTCGGGGACCATTACAGGCTGGAAACGTCTTTCGAGTGCCTTATCCTTTTCGATGTACTGACGGTACTCGTTAAGGGTCGTTGCGCCGATACAATGCAGCTCGCCTCTTGCCAGCATAGGCTTCAGCAGATTGCCTGCGTCCATTGCGCCCTCGCCCTTGCCTGCGCCTACAATGGTGTGGATCTCATCAATAAAAAGGAGGATCTCGCCGTTTGCTTTTTTCAGCTCGTTAAGTACGGCTTTAAGACGTTCCTCAAATTCGCCCTTATACTTTGCGCCTGCAACGAGCGCACCCATATCAAGGGAGAATATTTTCTTGTCCTTCAGATTGTTGGGGACATCTCCGCGGACTATTCTCAGAGCAAGTCCCTCAGCGATAGCGGTTTTGCCGACACCGGGTTCACCGATAAGAACAGGGTTATTTTTAGTTTTTCTGGACAGGATACGGATAACGTTTCTTATCTCGGTATCACGTCCGATAACAGGGTCAAGCTTGTTTGCCTTTGCAAGTCCGACAAGCTCCTGACCGTATTTCTTGAGGGCATCATATGTCTCCTCGGGGGAATCGGTGGTTACTCTCTGGCTTCCTCTTACCTCGGAAAGAGCTTTGAGGAAAGCGTCATTCGTGATCGAATAGGTCTTGAAAAGCTTTGATACTTCACTGTTCGGAGCTTCGAGCAGTCCCATAAACAGATGCTCAACGGAGATATATTCATCGGACATACGCTTTGCGCATTCTTCAGCTTTCTGGAGCGCACGGTCAACGTCCTGAGTAACATAAACGGTGCCCGGCTTTCTGCCGCTGCCCGTAACCTTCGGTATATTGTTTATCGACGATGAAACGCTGTTTGAGAAGCTTTCCGTATCAACACCCATTTTCGTGAGAAGCTGGGGGATAAGTCCGTTCTCCTGGTTCATCATTGCGTATAGGATATGCTGCTGTTCGATGTTCATATTCTGATACTCAATGGCAACAGACTGAGCGTCCTGGATGATCTCTGTGGATTTTCTTGTTAAATTCTGCATATTCATATACTTTCATCCTTCCTGTAATCAAGTTTCAGCAGTATTTCGCTGCATCGTTCCTCGGGAAGTCCGAAGAACTCTTTGATCGAATTGTCAAAATGTCTCACATAATCTGCTATGAGTGCCGCTGTTTCACTCGTGGACATGCTTTGATAATCGCCGTATATCCTGAAAAAAACAGTGTACTTTGCGTCGCTTACGGAATATTTCTCGGCATGGAGATCATCGGTGTCACCATTTTTCAGAAGTGTTGACCATACGTGATAAAATCCGCCGACCTTGTCTTTCAGAAGCTTGTTCTGAGTTCTCAGAGCTGCCTCCATACGTCCCGAAACGCTTTCTCCGTCAGGCGTCAGCGTGACGGTGTAGCGAAGCGTCGGGTTATATTTGTAATTCAGCGCACTTCTTAAAGTAAGGACAGATGGCGATGTTCCGTGGCACACCTGAATGTCTCCGCTTTCGGAAAGCGTCCTGCCGACGATCCCGAAAACCTCATCCGCATGGGAATCGGGGGTTTTTATGGACAGATAATCGGCAAGGATCCTGTTGATAAGTGCCGAACGCGATGTGTTAAGGCTGTAAGCAGCCTTGTCGATCCCTTTTACAACCTCGTCCATAAGAATGAGACTGTAAAGATTTTTGCTCATTTTTGATCCATACCTCCCTTACGATTATATAGTATAGCACACTCTATATAATTTGTCAAGGGGTTTATATAAATTTCTTTGCAAAATATATTTAAGGAGAATAAAATTATGTCAGAACGCATTAAAAAGGTATCGGGATCCGTTACCGAACAGACCTATATTATAATGCCTAAGGACGCAAACGGCTGCGGGAGACTTTTCGGCGGCAGGCTGATGGAATGGATGGATCTTGCTGCGGCGATAACCGGCAGACGCCATTCGGGGCATGAAGTAACTACGGCATCGGTCAATGGTCTGATATTCCGCGCACCCGCACACGTCGGGGATACTATTGTAATAAGAGCGAGGATAACCTACACGGGAAGATCGTCCATGGAGATCCGCACGGATGCATATGCCGAGGAGCTGAGCGGGGAGAGGACGCTGATAAATTCAGCATATTTCACAGTCATAGCGCTTGATGAGAATGAAAGGCCCTGCCGTGTTCCGAGGATAATCCCCGAGACAGAGGAAGAAAGAGCGGAGTATAATTCAGCGGAAGAGAGAAAAAGAAACAGAATAAAATAAATAACGATGAATTTTGCAGTAAAAATATTGTCGGACGGCATATTATTTTGTATAAAAAATATAAATTCAATAATTAACATATAAAATTCAATATTTATATGTTAAAATAATAAAAGTATGTGCGCTGCTGGGTGTGTTGAGCAGTGTATCCGAAAAAACTCCGAAGGGATTGATTTTGTGGAAATGAAGATAACATCCCCTTTTAAAACGCCTATCGGCTGGATAAGCATTACCGAAGAGGACGATAAAATTTCTGAAATAAGCATAGGCGAGCCTGTTGTCTGCTTTTTTATGGCGGAAACAAAGCTGATATCCGACGCTAAGAAGCAGCTTAACGAGTATTTTGCGGGAAAAAGAAAGACTTTTGATCTGCCTGTCGCTCTCTCGGGTACGGATTTTCAGATGTCCGTCTGGGAAAAGCTCTCCGAGATACCCTACGGCGAGACAAGGACCTACAAGCAGGTCGCTGAGATGACGGGAAGCCCCGCATCTTACAGAGCAGTGGGAAGTGCTGCGGGGAAAAATCCCGTGCCGATAATCGTTCCGTGCCACAGAGTCATCGCTTCGGGCGGCTCCATGTCCGGCTATGCGCTTGGCGCTGATGCAAAGAAATTCCTTATTGAGCTTGAAGCATCGCACAGATAAAACTGCATCTATATTTTCATTATTACAACTTTTTTCCAAGGCAAAATTAACATTAATTCGTGATATTATCCGATGTTCGTGTAAAATTGCTAATAAAATTATGGAAAACTGTCGTTAAATCGGTTCAAATGTTCATTGACTTTTAGCCTGGCAAAGTATATTATATTAATATGAAAGCAAGTTTTATTTTGCTTTCTGTCATTTTTCATAATATTCTAAGGGGGATATTAACAATGAAGAAAATATCTGAGAAGATCTTAGCCCTCGGTCTGTCGGCTATGATGACTGTTCCTTTCATGACTTCCTGTTCAAAGTCGGGCGACAGTGCTGACAGCAGCTCTGACGGCAGCTCGTCCGCAGCAGCAGGCACAACCATCAAGATCGGCGGTATCGGACCTGTAACAGGCGGTGCTGCGGTTTACGGTCAGGCTGTAAAGAACGCAGCTGAAATGGCTGTAAAGGAGATCAATGAGGCAGGCGGAATCAACGGTGTTCAGATCGAATTCAAGTTTGAAGACGATGTTCACGATGCCGAGAAGTCCGTAAACGCTTACAACACTCTTAAGGACTGGGGCATGCAGATGCTGATGGGTACTGTAACCTCTACACCTTGCCAGGCTGTTGTTGAGGAAACACATAAGGACAATATGTTCCAGCTGACTCCTTCCGGCTCCGCTGTTGAGAGCATCAAGTATGATAATGCATTCAGAGTTTGCTTCTCTGATCCTAACCAGGGTCTCGGATCCGCTAAATACATAGGCGAGAACAACCTTGCTTCCAAGGTCGCTGTGATCTACAACAGCTCTGATGTATATTCTTCCGGTATCTACGAGAAGTTTACTGCTGAGGCTGCTAACCAGCCCTTCGAGATCGTTTCTGCTGAGGCATTCACAGACGATTCCAAGACAGACTTTACTGTACAGCTCCAGAAGGCTAAGGATGCAGGCGCTGACCTCGTATTCCTTCCTATCTACTATCAGGAGGCTTCTCTGATCCTTCAGCAGGCTGCTTCCATGGAGTTCGCTCCCAAGTTCTTCGGCTGCGACGGACTTGACGGTATTCTTGCTGTTGAAAACTTCGACCTTAAGCTCACAGAAGGCGTAATGCTTCTTACTCCTTTCGCTGCTGATGCTCAGGACGATATGACAAAGACTTTCGTTTCTAACTATGAGGCTGCTTACGGTGATGTTCCTAACCAGTTTGCTGCTGATGCATATGATGCTATCTACATCATGAAGGCTGCAGGAGAGAAGGCAGGCATCACAGCTGATATGTCCGTTTCCGATATGTCCGATGCTATGAAGAAGGCTATGACCGAGATCACATATGACGGTCTGACCGGTACAGGCATGACATGGGATGCAGACGGCGAGCCTACAAAGGATCCTAAGGCTGTTGTTATCGCTATCGAAGAAGTAACAAACGATGATGGTACAACATCTCTGAGCGGTTCCTACAAGGCAATGTAATCATTGGAAATTTAACTGCGGAATTACCGTCGGCGCTGACAAAATCAGTGTCGGCGGTATACGTGGTTATATAGTTTCCTGTGAAAACTGAAAAATGAAAAGCCGCATGAGGGACTACTTTCCATTTTTCAGTTTTCACTTTATAGATGTCAAAATTTAAATGAACGGGGAAATGAATTATGAGCTTCCTGAACTATCTGATCAACGGTCTGAGTCTGGGCAGTGTTTACGCTATCATAGCTCTCGGATACACAATGGTTTACGGTATTGCGAAAATGCTGAACTTTGCCCACGGCGATGTTATCATGGTCGGCGCATTTGTGGTATTTCTGTGCATGAAGGACGCAGGCATCAATGCTCTGGTGAGTGTTCTCATATCAATGGCGGTATGTACTGTTCTCGGCGTAGTGATAGAGAAGGTTGCTTATCGTCCGCTGCGAAATGCAAACTCGTCGCTTGCTGTACTTATCACGGCGATCGGTGTCAGCTATCTGCTCCAGAACCTTGCACTTCTTATTTTCGGTGCGGATACAAAATCCTTCACATCTGTTGTTTCACTGAAGCCGCTGAAGCTTTTTGACGGTCAGGTCTCAATTTCCGGCGAGGCTATCGTTACCATCGCTGCATGTATCGTTATCATGGTCGGACTTACGCTCTTTGTAAACAAGACCAAAGCCGGACAGGCTATGCAGGCTGTTTCCGAGGATAAGGGTGCAGCTCAGCTCATGGGCGTAAATGTAAACGCAACTATCTCTCTGACATTTGCTATCGGCTCGGCACTTGCTGCTGTTGCGGGTGCGCTGATGTGTTCCGCATACCCTAACCTTACTCCTTATTCGGGAACAATGCCCGGTATCAAGGCATTCGTTGCTGCTGTTTTCGGCGGAATAGGATCTATCCCCGGCGCAATGATCGGCGGACTTCTTATCGGCATTATCGAGATCATCGGCAAGGCTTACATATCATCTCAGATGGCTGACGCTATCGTATTTGCGATCCTCGTAATCGTTCTTCTCGTAAAGCCTACGGGTATCCTCGGCAAGAACATTCAGGAAAAGGTTTAAGGGGGCGTTATAATGGAAAAAACAGCTAAAACAAAGAAGCTGCAGAAATCTACCGTAAACAGCTTCATAAACTACGGCATAGTTATCGTCCTCTACATATTCATGATGATACTTCAGGGCGCAGGCGTTCTTTCCAGCTCTATGAGGGGCTTCCTCGTTCCTGTGTGCATATATGTAATAATGGCTGTTTCGCTTAACCTCGTTGTCGGAATTCTCGGTGAGCTGAGCCTTGGTCATGCGGGATTTATGTGCGTCGGCGCATATACCAGTGCTATCTTCTCCAAGCTTACAGAGGATACAATTACTGCCGCTCCGCTCAGATTTACGATCGCGATCCTTATAGGTGCGCTTTTTGCGGCAATATTCGGAATGCTTATAGGCATACCTGTTCTGAGACTTAAAGGCGACTATCTTGCCATCGTTACTCTTGCATTCGGTGAGATCATCAAGAATATCGTGAATGTCATCAACTTCGGCGTTGATTCAAGAGGTGCACATTTCTCAACCGAAAGCGCAATGGCTCTCGGCCTTGAGGAGGACGGAAAGATCATCATCAAGGGCGCGCAGGGTATCTCAGGCACGCCTAATGATGCGAATTTCACAGTCGGAATAATCCTTGTTCTTCTTGCTCTTTTTGTTGTGCAGAACCTTATAAATTCCCGTGACGGACGTGCTATCATGGCTATCCGTGACAACAGGATCGCTGCTGAATCCATCGGTATCAACATTACAAAGTATAAGCTGATGGTATTTACTGTCTCCGCTGCTCTCGCAGGCGCAGCAGGTGCGCTTTATTCGCATAACTTCGCAACACTGACATCTGCGGGCGATAAATTCAACTACAACGCTTCGATCATGATACTCGTTTACGTCGTTCTCGGCGGCATCGGAAATATCAGAGGCTCGGTTATTGCGGCTGTTCTCCTTTATATCCTTCCCGAAAAGCTCAGATTCCTGAACGATTACAGAATGCTTGTTTACGCAATAGTTCTTATCATTGTTATGCTCTTTAACTGGTCTCCCAAGATCAAGGAATACAGAGAAAAAGTTTCCTATGCTATCAAAAATAAATTCGGCAAAAAGGAGGAAATCAAGGCATGAACATGTTAGAGGTTTCAAATCTCAGTATTTCCTTCGGCGGACTTAAAGCGGTAAGCGATTTCAATCTTACAGTTAAAAAGGGTCAGCTTTACGGTCTTATCGGACCTAACGGCGCAGGAAAAACCACTGTTTTCAATCTGCTGACAGGTGTTTACAAGGCAGATACGGGTTCTATCCTCCTTGACGGAAAAGAGATCGTCAAGCTCAGTACTATCGAAACAAACAAGGCGGGCATCGCAAGAACATTCCAGAATATCCGTCTTTTTAAGGAACTCAGCGTTATCGACAACGTTAAGGTCGGTCTGCATAATCATCATCATTATTCCACTTTTGAGGGTATCTTCCGTCTGCCTAAGTATTTCAAGGTCGAAAAAGAAATAACCGAAAAGGCAATGGAGCTTCTGAAGGTAATGGGACTTGACAGCGAGGCGAATGTCATTGCCGCAAATCTGCCTTACGGAAAGCAGAGAAAGCTTGAGATCGCAAGAGCACTGGCTACATCGCCGAAGCTGCTTCTTCTCGATGAACCTGCTGCGGGCATGAACCCGAATGAAACTGCGGAACTGATGAATACAATCCGTTTCGTAAGAGATAATTTTGATATGACGATCCTGCTTATCGAGCATGATATGAAGCTCGTTTCGGGCATATGCGAGGAAGTTACCGTTCTTAACTTCGGAACTGAGCTTACTCACGGTATCACAACAGAAGTCCTGAATGACGAGCGTGTTATCAAGGCTTACCTCGGCGATTAAAACCATGTGAGTTTTGTTTTCCGCATATACGGACACGCAGAATTCAGAAAGGAATGGTCATAAATATGGCAATGCTTACAATCAAGGATCTTCAGGTATATTACGGCGTTATCAATGCGGTCAAGGGCATTTCTTTTGAAGTAAATCAGGGTGAGATCATTGCTCTTATCGGTGCGAACGGCGCAGGAAAAACAACGATCCTTCACACTATAACAGGTCTTATCCAGGCGAGAAGCGGAAGCATTGAATTTAACGGCACTGAGCTTACAAAGACTCCCGCTCATAAGATCGTTTCACTCGGAATGGCTCATGTTCCCGAGGGAAGAAGAATTTTCCAGCAGCTTACAGTTTACGATAACCTGAAAATGGGTGCATACACAAGAAAAGACAAGAAGGAGATCGCTGATACTCTTGAAATGGTCTATGAGCGTTTCCCGCGTCTGAAGGAAAGAAAAACTCAGATCGCCGGAACACTTTCGGGCGGTGAACAGCAGATGCTCGCTATGGGCAGAGCACTTATGTCGCACCCCGGCATCATCCTGATGGACGAGCCTTCAATGGGACTTTCGCCGCTTTACGTTTCTGAGATATTCGACATCATCAAGGAGATAAATAAGAGCGGAACTACGGTGCTTCTCGTTGAGCAGAATGCTAAGAAGGCTCTGTCGATCGCTGACCGTGCTTACGTTCTCGAAACGGGAAAGATCGTTCTTTCGGGCGATGCTCATGAGCTGATGAACAACGATTCCGTTAAGAAAGCATATCTCGGTGAATAAGGGGGACGGGAAATGGATAATTTTGTTATCACTATCGCAAGAGGCTACGGCAGCGGCGGCAGACAGATCGGAAAGCTGCTTGCAGAGCGACTGAATATCAAGTATTACGATAAAGAGCTTATAAAGCTTGCTTCCGAGAAAAGCGGGATAAATGAAGAGCTTTTCGGAAATGCCGATGAAAAGGCAAAGAACGGCATTTTCAGCCGTCCCAAGGTGTATAACGGCGAGCTTATCCCGCCTTCAAAAAAGGCTTTTACTTCCGATGAGAACCTTTTTAATTTCCAGGCTGAGACTATCAGAGAGCTTGCGTCAAAGGAAAGCTGCGTCATTGTCGGACGCTGCGCTGATTTTGTCCTGAAAAACTATGTTAATGTCCTGAGCGTATTTATATGGGCGGATATGGACAGCTGTGTTAAAAATGTCCTGAAATATACCGATGTGACAGATGATATCGAAGCACTTATCACAAAGACAGATAAGGAACGTGCTTCTTATTATATGTCGCATACGGGCAGGGAATGGACTGACATCAGAAACTATGATCTTTGCCTTAACACTGGAGATATCGGCATCGAAAAATGCGTGGATATCATCTGCGACTACCTGAAGATCAGCGGACTTAAATAATTTGATAATGCTGCCGAAAGGAAAATAACTGTACGGTGGTTTACGAAACATTTGATTCCAACGAGTCAATGTACACAAAAATCCGCAGCGGCGAAAAGTATGATATAATAATTCTTAAGCGGAAAATTTTTCGCATTCTGATGTTAAATAAAAAGTTTTACATAGGAGGAAGTTTTATATGGAAACTAAAAAGGGAAAGAAAGTCACCGTCCTCGGTGCAGGTAATGTAGGTGCTTCTATCGCTTATACCCTTACTGTATGCGGAACATGTTCCGAGATCGTTCTTGTTGATATCAACAAGCCTAAGGCAAAGGGCGAAGCAATGGATATTATGCAGGGTAATGCATTCTGCCCGTCCTGCGATATCCACGACGGCGACTATCCGGATGCAGCAGATTCCGATATGGTCATCATTACTGTAGGTATTGCCAGAAAGCC
>USNJ01000056.1 GCA_900556055.1 uncultured Ruminococcus sp. | reverse complement strand
CCCGCCAATATCTTGATATTTGTCGGATAGGGTGATATAATATTCATATGTAAAAAATGAAATGAAAAGGTGAATATTTTTGAAGCTTCTGAAATATCTCTTATTACTGACAATAATTCTGTTTCTCGGAGTTTATATGCTCACGACCTTCGGCAGAAAACCCGCTGATAACGATGACAATTCAGCCGCAGCAAGCGAGACTGTCTCCGAAACGGCAGAAGAAACTACCGCAGCAGAAACGGAGGCTCCAGTGAATATCGACAACGAATGGGCATACTTTGTCGTCAATTCCGACAATCCCCTGCCCGAAACCTACAAAGTCGAAACAACTGTCGTTTACGGCGAAAAGGAAATGGATTACCGTGCCGCACAGTATATGCTGAAAATGCTTGAGGACGCAAAAAAAGACGGCATCGAGCTTGTTGTTATGTCCGCTTACCGTTCCCGCGAATATCAGCAGGGCATTTTCAACACCGATATGCAAAGATATATAGACCAGGGTTATACAGAGGACGAGGCGTATAACAAAACCGCCCAGAATATTGCGATACCCGGTCAGAGCGAGCATGAAACAGGTCTTGCCGCTGATATAAAGACAACTACATGGCAGGGCGAGATCACCGAAGAATTCGAAAACACTCCCGAGTTTGAATGGCTCAATGAAAATGCATGGAAATACGGCTATATCCTGAGATACCCCAAGGATAAGCAGGATATAACAAAGATCACCTACGAGCCTTGGCATTACCGTTTTGTCGGACTTTATTATGCAGAAAAGATCAAGGAAAGCGGACTTTGCCTCGAGGAATATTACGAGCAGAATCCCCCTGCCGGTGCTGCATCTCCCGCAGAAAGCGAAACTGTCACATCAGTTCCGCAGGAAACCGCCGAAACAGAGTCAAAGGTAAGTTTTATAGTTTAAGCGAAAGGATATAAAATGAACAGAAAAAAAACTTGGAAAAAAGCCTCCGCCGCTGCTGTTGCCATTGTGATGGCAGGGGTGTGCATCTGTTCCAACAGATCATCATATATCGAGCTGTCCGCAAACTCCATGTCACAGCTTGAACAGCGTCAGCAGGAGCTTGCCGCAGAACGTGACGAGATCGAAAAGCAGCTTGCGGATATCGAGGGAAAAACCGAAGAATATCAGCAGTATCTCGACGAATATGACAAGAAGATGGATATCCAGGAGGAGCAGCTTGCCAATATCCGGGAGCAGATCTCCGTTCTGGAGGATAATATAGCCAATCTGAATGATGAGATCACGCAGAAGGAACAGGAGATAAACGACGGCATCGAGATGTTCAAAAAGCGTCTGAGAGCACTTTATGTTTCGGGAAATGACAGCATGGCTTCCGTTCTTGCAGGATCTGAGGATTTCTATGATATACTTGCGAGGATCGAGGTCGTTAAGCGTGTTTCATCGTCAAATAATGATATGATCGACGAGCTTAATGACATGGTGATCGAGCTGAATACGAGAAAAGCAAGCCTTGAAGAGGAAAAAGCCGCTCTTGAATCCAAGAAATCGCAGCAGGAAACACAGCTTGCCGATCTCCAGGAAACATATCAGAATCATCATGAAACAAAGGAAATGTATGAAAAGCAGGCTGAAATGTATGCCGAGCGAAATGATGAGATAGATGCTGAGGAACAGCGTGTCGAACAGGAGATACAGGATTACATAAGAAAACAGCAGGAAGAGCTTGAACGCAAGCGTAAGGAAGAGGAAGAACGCAAGCGAAAAGAAGAAGAGGAGCGCAAGCGCAAGGAAGAGGAAGAACGCAAAAAGCGTGAAGAGGAAGAGGAGCGCAAGCGTCAGGAGGCTCTTGCCGCAGGCGAAGAATACGTCCCTGCGGAAACCGAGCCTGTTGCCGAAGAAACCACTGAGGTGACAACAAGCTCCGCAGGCTACAAGGAAACAGGCTTCATATGGCCTGTACCTTCCGTCCGCAATATGACAGATACTTATGGCAGCAGATGGATAGTCGAAGAGCAAAAGAACAGCTTCCATAAGGGTATCGACATCAACAAGCCCGGCTGTGCAGGCGAGCCTATCGTTGCATCGGCATCGGGAACAGTCATCACGGCGAGCAACACGGGCAATGGCTACGGTATCCACGTAGTTATCGACCACGGCGACAAGATTGCAACGCTTTACGGTCATATGTCAAGCTGCTGCGTCAATGTCGGCGATGAAGTCCGGCAGGGACAGGTAATCGGCTACATCGGCTGCACGGGATATGCTTACGGAAATCACTGTCATTTTGAAGTCCGTGTAAACGGTCAGCATACCGATCCGCTGAATTATGTTTCGATAAACAATTAAAAATAAGTCCGTTCAATAGCTTTTGAACGGACTTATTTTATTTAACGATCATTTTGTTTGTATCAAGATTCGGATCTGCAATTCCTGTTATAACTATCGAGAAACATCTTTCATCATGATAAAGGTCATAGCAAACTCCCGGGCGGTCAATTACCGAAACAAGCGGACGAAGCGGCTGATCGCGGAAATTCTCCATAACAGTCGCCTTTTCACCGTTTGACAGCTGAACTATCGTACCTACGGGGTACGGAGCGACTTTTCGTAGGAATGCACGAACGCAGTCCTCGTCAAAATGGCTGCCCATTCCGCCCATTATATACTCGATAGCCTCTGACGGCGGGCTGGGCTTTCTGTACGGACGCTGAGATGTCAGCGCATCGAAAACATCGGCAACAGCAAGGATCCTCGCATATTTATGTATCTCGTCCCCTTTAAGCCCGCGCGGATAGCCTGTTCCGTCCATTTTTTCATGATGTCCGACAATTCCGTAATACGAATCAGGCGGCACAAGCTTTCGCTCGATCAGATGATTTGCCGCATGGATAGGGTGCATCTTCACGATATTGAATTCCTCTGGAGTCAGTCTGCCCGGCTTATTAATTATCTCGATCGGGATAAGCACCTTGCCGATGTCATGCAGCAGACCGCTGAGTCCAAGCTCCGTCAGCTGCTTTTTATTCAGCCCAAGCTCCATGCCGATAGCAAGCGCCATTATCGAAACGCTCAGGCTGTGATGGAACGTATAGTCATCATACATTTTTATGTCGGCAATATTTACCATGATATCGCTGTGAGATGAAAGCGTATCTATCAGCTTTTCAGTCGTATCGCCTATCTCATCAACGTCCTCGCCTGTTACTCCGCTGCCCATAAAATCGTTGGCGAGATTTTTTACGCCTGATATCGCTTCATTTTTTATCTCTGAATTTATCGACGAGATCACCCTGATGACACTTTTTGCATCGTCTATATATGCGCCATCGAGGTCGGTGCGCTTCATCTGGGTTATATTTGCATCTGTAAGCTTTGTTCCCGCTTTGAGATTGACCGCCGTCAGCATTGCCGAATCATAAAAGTTCAG
Source organism: uncultured Ruminococcus sp. (assembly GCA_900556055.1). Taxonomy (GTDB): domain Bacteria; phylum Bacillota; class Clostridia; order Oscillospirales; family Ruminococcaceae; genus UMGS1889. The sequence continues at coordinate 7,737 of USNJ01000056.1, read as the reverse complement.
GTCTCTGCCCAGGCACATTCCGGGGACAAGATTATCAGAGCTTACAAAAATCACAGTGAATCACCTCCAAAGAAAAAGGGATCATATTTCGCATATAATCCCCTCAACGCCGAATAAATGCGGCATACTTTGAATATTATTAACAGAAGATCAGTTCTTTTTCAGCTGAGCGTAGCACTCAGGGCAGATGAACTTGTCCTTGAATCCGATAACATTATCAGCACTGTTGCAGAAAACGCATGATGCCTTGTTCTTTCTGAGCACGATATTCTCGCCGTCAACGAAGATTTCAAGAGCATCTCTCTCGCTGATGTCAAGGCTTCTTCTCAGTTCGATGGGAAGAACTATTCTGCCGAGCTCGTCGATCTTTCTTGTAATGCCTGTAGATTTCATTTCAATATCCTCCTACACATATGTATCGAAGCTTATCCGCTTCTGTCTGTAAATATTTTCCGATAGGATTGAATTATCCTATCATCAGCTTATATGTTATTATAGTTCTTTTTGTCTATATTTGTCAATTACAATCCTTAAACTTATTATGAACCAATAATTAATTTATCGAAATATGCACATAATCCAATGTTGCAAAATGTCGAATAATATGCAAGAAGATAGCAAAAACGGATTTTTGGCACTTATTTACAATACAAATTATTCCATTTAGGTAATATGCATAAAAGGCGGCAGATGCAAATGATGAACAAAGTATTTTCACTGATAATAATCATTTCCGTTATCGTGGGAACAGCCTGCGGAAACGGCGATATGCTGACAAATTCCCTGCTGAACGATCCGCCGCAAGCGGTCGAGCTTCTGCTTTTCATGCTCGGCGGGATGTGCCTATGGGGCGGACTTATGCGGATAGCCGAAAAAGCGGGCATAACGGAGTATTTCGCTCTGATCTTCCGACCTTTAGGCAGACTGATATTCCGCGGGCTTGACATGAACGGCCGTGCATTCCGACTTATCTGCATGAATGTCGCAGCAAATATGCTCGGGCTCGGCAATGCCGCAACACCGATAGGCATCGAAGCCATGCGTGAGCTTGAAGCGGAAAATATCCGTTCGGGCGGCGATCCCGCAAAGGCATCGGACCATATGGTAACATTCACAGTCCTGAACACCGCATCTCTCACGCTGATACCGACCTCATGCGCCGCATTAAGGGCAAGGCACGGCGCAGCAGCACCAATGGACATACTGCTCCCCGCCCTCTTCACAGCAGTCTGCGCACTCTCAGCCGCACTTGCTGCGGATAAGCTTTTCAGCATATTCAGCCGCAGAAAGAAGGGATAAAATGACGCTTGTTCTTCCGTTTGCCGCCGCGCTTACAGTTGCCGTCGGGCTGTATAAAAAGGTCGATGTTTTCGACGAATTCATCAAGGGCGCACGGGAAAACCTTATTGTCGGTATAAAGATCCTGCCATCATTGATCGCACTTGTGACTGCCGTCGGATTGTTTAAAGCCTCAGGAACGGCGGATATCCTAGCACATCTGCTTGAACCGCTGACCTCGGCACTTGGATTTCCGAGCGAATGTGTCCCGCTGGCGCTTATCCGTCCTATATCGGGAAGCGGTGCAACTGCCGTATTTGAGGGGATCCTTTCCGAATATCACCCCGACAGCTTTGCGGGACGTGTCGCATCGACGCTTATCGGCTCAACGGAAACAACATTTTACACCATAGCAGTGTATTTTGCCGCCGTAAGATCGAATGATACACGTCATACTCTCCCCTCTGCGCTCACGGGTGATCTTACAGCATTTATAGTCAGCGCATTTGCTGTAAGACTTTTCTTCTGCTGAATGTTTGGTGAAATATAACATATATACAATACTGTTTTTGCATATTAATTGGAGTAAATCACAATTTTTGTGAATTTGCTTGACTTTAGGCTGCTGCAATGGTATAATAATTAAGCGTTGTGTGGATAATATACACAGCACGAGCCATTAGCTCAGTCGGCAGAGCATTTGACTTTTAATCAAAGGGTCTGGGGTTCAAATCCCCAATGGCTCACCAAGAAAAATCCCTATTCTGCGTTATTTGCGTCGGATGGGGATTTTTCTTTTTTCTCCAGTTCAAAACCAATCACGTTCTTGCAGTCGATGCATGGATCCCCGGTAATAAACGCAAGTTTCATCTCGGGAATACCATCGGGGAAAGCTCTGCATTTCCACGTGCCGGGCATTAATCCACCAGTTTAAAAATTATTACAATATTCGCATTTAAACCTTACGATCAGATTAAACACCCATAACTTTCTTGTCATTTGCAATTCTGCAAATGATAATTTACTTTTAAGTGTAAATATAGTTTTTAATCCAATATCTCAAGCGACAAAATTTCACTCTGACGTAAAATTCCCGGATCTAAATCATCATCGAGCCAAATGCACGCTTCTCCGTCGCCGCTGTCATATTCGGATTCAAAAAGAATTATTTTCGATTTTCTTTCTCTTCCGCCCCGCTCTATCAGCCTGACATAGTGATTCATACTTTCAAATAAGGTTTTGCTATCCATATATTTCTCCTTACCGCCACCAAATCAAAGCAGCGAAACAATTATTGAATTCGACACAAGAAATCCCTCGGCTGTCATGGCATATGCATCGCCGTTTCGGCGCATAAGACCGTTTTTCTCATAAAGCGCATAGTTTTTCAGAAACATATCCCGCTTTTCTTCCGGTATTTCGTCCAGCCTTATCCCCTCGGAAAGTCGCAGCTTCAACATTCCTTTTTCAAAGCTGTCGGGCGGTTCACTTTCTGTGATCTCATACAATATGTCCGTTTTATTGGACATATATTTTTTTATATCTCTCGGGATCGCATATCTTTTCCCGTTTACAAATGAGTGTGCGGACGGACCGAAGCCGTAATATTCATCGCATCTCCAGTAATGCAGATTATGCCTGCTTTCCATGTTCTTTTTGCTGAAATTTGATATCTCATACTGTGCAAATCCCCTGCTTTCAAGGAATTTTACCGTCTGAAGATACATATCCGCCGAGGTGTCATCATCTGGAGCAATATCACGCATACCGTTTGCGTCAAACGGTGTGCCCTCCTCGATCTTCAGCATATATGCCGAAATGTGGGTTATCGGCAGCGATGTAAGTGCTTCAAGCGTTTCGGACAGCGTTTTTTCCGTCTGATAAGGAACTGCAAGCATAAGATCCGCTGAAATATTATCAAATCCGGCAGACTTTGCGGCATATATTGCGTTTATGGCTTCATCTGCGGAATGAAGTCTGCCAAGTGTCCTCAGTTCACGGTCATTCAATGACTGAACGCCGAAGGATATTCTGTTTACTCCCGCATTTCTGTATCCCGAAAGAGAATTTTCCGTAACAGAATTCGGATTGCATTCCATCGTTATTTCTGCATTTTCCGACAGTTTTGCGGCTGATATCATATCCCTGACATTATCTGCGGAAAGCAGTGACGGAGTGCCTCCGCCGAAGTACATACTGTCCGCATTGGGAGGACAGTACATATCTATATCTTCAATGACCCGTGCCGTATATGCATCAATATCAGCTTTGCTGCCGCAAGCGGAATAAAAGTCACAATATGGACATTTCCGCTGGCAGAACGGCACATGAACATAAACTCCGAAGCCCATTTTATCCTCCGATCATCGTCATTATTCTTAGTTAATATATCACAAAAGCGGACATTTTGCAAGCTTTAAAATACGCTGCGTTTTGTTACTGTATTGTAAACAATTTCGCTTGCTTTTTTATATTGTATAGTGTATAATGAATGTTGAATGTATATAGAAAAAGCAGACAGAAAGGGGTAACAAAAAATGTATAACTGCTGCGCTGTCATACCCTCGCTGAACCCTGACGACAGAATATTCGGCATAGTGCAGAAGCTGCGTGAGCGGGACTTTGCTCACATAATCGTTGTAAATGACGGAAGCAATTCCGATGAACGTTTTATCCGCCTGAAAGACGAGTTCGGCTGCGATGTTCTCACCCACTGCATCAACTTTGGAAAAGGCAGGGGCATGAAAACCGCAATGAACTATTACATGAACGAATATTCGTCCGAATGTGACGGAATTGTTTTCATAGACGGCGACGGACAGCATGATATAAATGATGTCTGTTCCTGCTGCGACTCAATGGAGGAACACCCCGGCAGTCTGATCCTTGGGGTCAGGGATTTCACATCAGAGGGCGTTCCTGCAAGAAGTAAATTCGGAAACCGCATCACATCACGCTTCTTTTCTCTTTTCTGCGGACTTAAAATAAGCGACACTCAGACGGGTCTTCGTGCCATGTCAAATGCCATAATCCCTAGGCTTGTCGGCATTTCAGGCGAACGTTTTGAATATGAAACAAATATGCTTCTTGAAACCAAGCATCTTGAGATACCGATAGTTGAAGTGCCTATCAGGACTATCTACGAGGGCAAAAATGAGCACTCCCACTTCAATCCTATCAGGGACTCTATTGCCATATACAAGGTACTTCTGGGGTATGTTTCGTCCTCGCTGCTTTCCGCTGTTATCGACCTGGGTGCTTATCAGATATTTTTCCTTATACTGGCAGCTGCGGTATCAAAATACAGGATCCTATTCTCAACAATACTTGCGAGGATCCTTTCATCGCTGTTTAATTACACTGTAAACTGCAAGGTCGTTTTCCGTTCAAATGCAAATCCAAAGGTAACGATCGTAAAATATTACCTGCTCTGCATAATCCAGGCGGCGGCATCGTTCGGCGGTGTTTACGGACTTTCGCTGCTGTTCAAAACAGACGGAAATCTCTGGCTGAAGCTTATCACGGACAGCATTCTTTTCATTATAAGCTTCAAAATCCAGCAGCTTTGGGTATTTGCTCACCACAAGAATAACGATTCGGAGGATATTTGATTTGGAAAATATTGTTACAGAAAATGTGGTTTCCGCCGCTGCACCCGAGAAGAAAAGTTTCTCTCCCCTGCGGTTCATAGGAAAGCTTATCGGCAGATTTTTTGCATTTCTGGGAGTATTTCTGCTGGCTGTGCTTATAGTTCTCATCGGAATGTGCTACATATTCTGCAAAGGTCCGTCCGGCTCGGCATCCGACCTTTTTGTAAACACAATGATGGAAACAAGTGCGCTCAAATTCATTCCGAAGATGTTTTTCTCGGCTGATGATATAGCTGCTATACGGGCAAGAAACTCGACTGTCGAAACGCACGAAGTCACCGATCAGTCGCTTATAGTTATTCCCGAAAAAAGCGAAAAAAAAGCTGAGGACGAAAACCGCCCCGACCTTGAGATAATCGACATTGCATCATCTACCTACAAGGGCAAGCTTATGCTTGTGCATGATCCGTCCAGAGTCGTTATCGGCGTTCCGCCTGTGCTTGGTTCGGGCGGTGTCGGATATCCTATCGGGGACCTCGTTGAACGTGAAAACGGAATTGCGGGCATCAACGCAGGTGGATTTATCGACGAGGGCGGTGTCGGAAACGGCGGTCAGCCGCTCGGCATCGTTATCAAAAACGGCGAACTGCTTTACAACGGCGGTTCATCGGTTGTTATTGGCTTTGACAAGGACGACAAGCTTATTGTCGGATATATGTCCGCACAGGAGGCTATGGACAAGAATATGCGTGATGCGTGTTCGTTCGGCCCTGTATTTATCGTAAACGGGAAACGCACTGATGTTGCGGGATACGGCGGAGGTCTTAACCCGAGAACATGCATAGGTCAGGCGGCTGGCGGAACTGTTCTGCTCCTTACGATCGACGGCAGGCAGGCGACCAGCATCGGCGCTACCTATGAGGACTGCATAAATATTCTCGAGGAATACGGTGCGGTCAATGCGGCAAACCTGGACGGCGGTTCATCGACTGTGCTTTACTATGACGGCGAGGTCATAAACGACTGCGCATCGGTATATGGTCCGAGAAAGCTGCCTACTGCTTTTGTTGTCACAAAGGAATAGCGCAGGACACAAACTGCCGCAGCATTATATCCCCGTGAGTGCGTTTTGCACCAGGGCGGCAGAGCGAAGAAAGGCTGCGGAGCTTCGTGGAAGCTTTTATCCCCGCAAAAGTAAAATTATCCGAAAAACGGAGTGATAAAATTTGAAGTATGTCCCTGAGCATTTCAGGCCGGATGAACCGAAGCCCAAGAAAAGATCCCACGCTTTCGGCGTTTTTCTTATACTGATATTCCTGCTGATAATAGCTTTCGGCGTTTACGTGTGGAAAATGGAATGGAAGTTTCTGGAGAAATACGAGGAGCATCACATAAGCCATGCGGCAGATGCTCTGATGGAAAAATACAAAGCAAACGATGTTGATGCGATACTTAACGAAAAATCCCCCGAGTACGACAGGTTCAATGACCGTGACGACTATCTCCGATACATGGAGGACACTTTCGGCTCGGATTATACGGCGGCTGAGCGTGTAAAGGGCCGCACGGACAAGGACGGCTCCGTGCATTACGATGTTTATCTCGGAAATGTAAAGTTTGCGTCCTACACGCTTTCGCCCGACGGAAACCACGATAAATTCTGGAACGGCGGACCTATCGACCTTCTTCCCGACAACATCAGGTCGATGCTTGCGAGAGAGGACTGGGTAATGTCAGCCGACGATCTGAACGATCAGCTTTTTGTCAAAACTTATGGATTCAAGGTCTGCATTCCCAAGGGTGCTGCCGTTTTTGCTGACGGCATAAGCATCGGCAGAGATATGCTTTCCGATGAAACATATGTGATACATGACTATGACGATCTCGATGACAAGTCGCTCATACCGCAGTTTGAGATCTTTGAAGCTGAGAATATCTTTCTGAATGAGCCTGTTATAACCGTAAAATCGGCGGACGGAACTGATATGCAGCTGACAGAGAAAAACGGTATGCTGACAGCGCTGCCCGTCCCCTCCGATGCACTGCTTGCCGAGGTCGAGGAATTTTCTCAGAAAGCGTCGCTTGCTTATGCGATGTACATAACGCAGGATGCGCCGTTCAGCGATGCTGAGATCTACATAGTCAAGGATTCGGAATTCATGCGCAAGGTTAAAAATTTCTGGCATGACTGGTACAGGTCGCACACCGTTTCGCATGATGAATTCGTATTCTCGGACATCGTTATGTATGATGAGGAACATATCAAGCTGAATATATCCTTCGGTTATCATGTAAATATCGGATATAAGGTCAATGATTATGATGTCGAGTACACGCTGATGCTGATAAAGCTTGACGGCGAATGGAAGATCGCTTCCATGATAATGTATTAATACCAAAAACTCATTGAATTATGGGTTTTATTATAAGAAAGGACTTTTTATATGCAGTTTCGCCCATGTATTGATATCCACAACGGAAAAGTAAAGCAGATCGTAGGCGGCAGCCTGACTGACAAAAATAATGCCGCAACAGAAAATTTTGTTTCCGAAAAAGGTGCGGATTATTATGCGGAGCTGTACCGCAGCCATGGTCTGAAGGGCGGACACATTATCCTGCTAAATGCCGCAGGCAGCGAATATTACGATGCGGACTGCGAACAGGCATTTTCCGCTTTATCAGCATTTCCGAACGGCCTGCAGATAGGCGGCGGGATAAATGCCGAAAATGCCGAAAGATTTCTGAAAGCGGGTGCATCTCATGTTATCGTCACGTCCTATGTGTTTAAAGATGGAAAGATCAATTATGAAAATCTCCGAAAGATAAAAGCGGCGGCGGGAAAAGAGCATCTCTGTCTTGATCTTTCATG
>USNJ01000055.1 GCA_900556055.1 uncultured Ruminococcus sp. | reverse complement strand
TTGGGGTCGCAGGGACATTCCGCGATGAGCCGCAGGTGCTCGTAGGGCAGCGCACTCATGCGCAGCTCCACGCCGTACTCGCTTTTCATGCGGTACTCAAACACGTCGAATTGCAGCGTACCGACCACGCCGACCACGACGTCCTCGAAGCCGGAGTCCGGCATTTTGAAGATCTGGATGGCGCCCTCCTGCGCGATCTGCTCGATGCCCTTGACGAACTGCTTGCGCTTCATCGTGTCCTTGGGACTGACGGACATGAAGTGCTCCGGCTCGAAGGTCGGGATGCCGCCGAAGCGGAACTTCTTGCCCGGCACGGTGATGGTGTCGCCGATGGAGAAGATGCCGGGGTCGAACACGCCGATGATATCGCCGGCATATGCTTCGTTGATGATCTCACGTTCCTGCGCCATCATCTGCTGAGGCTGTGAAAGACGCAGCTTTTTGTCGCCCTGAACATGATAAACCTCCATGTCACGGTCAAAGCGTCCCGAGCATATTCTCATGAAGGTCAGACGGTCACGGTGAGCCTTGTTCATATTAGCCTGTATCTTGAACACGAATGCCGAGAAATCGTCATCATAAGGGCTGATCTCGCCCTCCGCAGACATTCTGGGCAGGGGAGGTGCGGACATTTTGATAAAGTCCTCAAGGAACGGTTCAACGCCGAAATTCGTCAGCGCAGATCCGAAGAATACGGGAGAAAGCTCTCCTCTGTGAACCGCATCAAGGTCAAATTCATAGCTTGCGCCGTCGAGAAGCTCAATATCATCGAAAAGGGTCTGACGGTTTTCTTCGCCGATAAGATCATTCAGGCTTTCATCTGAAAGATCGGCCTCAACTGCATCAGCCATGCGCTGTCCGCCGTTTGCAGTAAACGAGATGATGTGGCGCTTCATTCTGTCGTAAACGCCCTTGAATTCCTTTCCGCAGCCGATAGGCCAGTTTACGGGGAAGGTCTTGATACCGAGTTCGTTTTCGATCTGATCGAGCAGGTCAAAAGGATTTTTCGCTTCACGATCCATCTTGTTGATAAACGTAAATATCGGGATATGACGCATTACGCAGACCTTGAACAGCTTTCTTGTCTGGTTCTCAACGCCTTTTGCAGCGTCGATGACCATTACAGCGGAGTCCGCAGCCATCAGTGTACGGTAGGTATCCTCGGAGAAATCCTGATGTCCGGGTGTGTCGAGGATATTGATGCAGCAGTCCTTATAATTGAACTGGAGAACGGACGATGTTACTGAGATACCTCTCTGCTTTTCGATCTCCATCCAGTCGGAAACCGCGTGTCTGTCGGACTTTTTGCCCTTTACGGATCCTGCAAGTGCGATAGCTCCTCCGTAAAGCAGGAACTTTTCGGTCAGTGTTGTTTTACCTGCGTCAGGGTGGGAGATGATCGCAAATGTCCGACGCTTGTTTATTTCCTTTTCATATTTATTCAATGGGGTTTATCCTCCTGTATATAAAATGGGATCATTGTTTTTCTTTAAGAAAGCTTTCAAACTTTTCGTCAAGACGGCTGAGTGCTGCCTGATATCCGCTTTCGGAAAGCTCGAAATCTTCCTCAAATACGATCTCACTGAGATCATATGCCTTTTCGCCGTACCAGATCACAAGATTAATCATTCCGTCATTTTTCACGGGATTGAGCCTGAAATTAAATTTTCCGCCTGCGCCGCTTCCGCTGAATATATTCTTAGCTTCAAAATAATAAATTCCGGGGATATCGAATTCCTTTGATTTCATATATATTACCGTCCTTTTCAGATGTTTATTCAGCGTGATGTTCTGTTATATCCCGCAATGCGCCATGTGCCGTTTTCCCTTACCATGAGAACGCTGTAAAAGCGTTTATCGGCGGGATTATCGCCTCCGTAGAAGGTCACTTCGCAGTTGTAGATGAATTCATCGCTGCTCATTGCGCTTCGGGATTCAAATTTATATCTTACCGACAGATCATCGCCGTATATCGCAGATTCCATGTCCCATGAATTTTGTATATCACGGAGAAGCCCGTCTTTATCGGCATTATCGGAAATAAGTGTCCCGATCTTGTCGATAGTTCCGCTTTTGTAATATGCAGTCAGCTTTGACATAAGCTTGCTCTGACCGCCCATGTAAGAGGAAAAAACAATGGCGGCGATTAGTATGACTGTTGATAGCAGCAGTAATAAACGTCCTGCGGTCTTTCCCGCTCTGCCTGATCTGATCTTTTCGTCCGCCATTGCTTTTTACCGTTCCTTCCTATGACTTTATCACGAATTTCCGAGGAATGCAGCGCCTATGATGCCTGCATCATTTCCGAGAGATGCGATCTCGATCCTTGTGTTCTTATCGAGCATTCTTGTGTAAACTTCCTTCTTGACAAGCTCGCGCATTGGCACCATAAGAGGATCGCCCTCGTTGCACACGCCGCCGCCGATGCAGAGAACATCGGGCTGGAAGATGTTGATAGTGTTTGTGATTCCTGCTGCGAGATACTTTATGTACTTGTCAACGACAGCCTTTGCTGCGCTGTCGCCTGCACGCATAGCGTTGAATGCCAGACGTGCGGAGACCTTGCCGTCCTCCTCAGCCATCTTGTGCATGATGGAATCGGGAGTTTCTGCCATAGCTTCCTTTGTCATGCGGATAAGACCTGTTGCGGAGGAGAATACCTCAAAGCATCCCTTTCTTCCGCATGTGCACTGAGGACCGTCTACCTCAATGACCATATGTCCGATCTCAGCGCCTGCGAGGTTTGCGCCTGTGAGGATCTTTCCGTCAACGATAACGCCTGCGCCGACGCCTGTTCCGAGCGTGATGCATACTGCGTCCTTTGCACCCTTTGCAGCTCCTGCAACAAATTCGCCGTATGCAGCGGCATTTGCGTCATTTGCAACATAAACAGGCTTATTTATCTTCTGCTGGATATACTTTCTTACGGGAACATCATGGAAATCAAGATTGTTGGAATAGGGGATAGTGCCGTTGATATTATCGGCAATACCCGGTGTGCCTATACCGATCCATTCAACATCGTCAATGGAGATGCCTGCTTTTTCGGCAGCTTCAATGGATACCTTAGCCATGTCTGCGCAGATCTCTTCAGCGGGACGGGGGCAGAGTGTCTTTGTGGTAGCCTTTGCGATGATCTCAAAATTTTCCGTTACAACGCCTGCCTTGATATTTGTTCCGCCGAGGTCGATACCAATATAATATTTCACGATAAACTCTCCTTAAAATCAAACTTTTGAATCAAACTTTTGTAAGTATAAGGCGGCACTTGCCTGTGATCTTTATCTCGCCTGTGCCTGCATCAGCAAAGATGCTGTCGCCCTTGACTGCGGGAACTCCCGAAACATCAGCATTTCCATCGAGGAAAAGCAGAGAAAGAAATGACTTGTCATCGGCATTCAGAACTGCTGTGCCGTCAACATCAACAGCATATGCAGTAAAATAATCGCAGGAAGAAAGCAGCTTTGATGTGTATCCGTCATGCTTTTCAATAGGGTGATCGGGATAAGCCTTTGCGGGTGCAAGACGTGTAACGTCCTTTGCCTTTTCAACGTGCAGCTCACGGGGCTTTCCGTCCTTGCCGACTCTGCCGTAATCGTAAATTCTGTATGTTGTGTTGGAATTCTGCTGTATCTCAGCGATAAGTATGCCCTTGCCTATTGCATGGAGAGTGCCTGCCTCTATGAAGAAAACATCGCCCTTCTTGACGGGAACGGAGTTTGTTACTTCGAGAAGAGTGTTGTTTGCTATTCTCTCGGCAAATTCTTCCTTGGAGATCTCCTTCTTGAAGCCGTAGAGAAGCTCAGCACCCTCATCGCAGTCAACGATATACCACATCTCGGTCTTGCCGTATTCGCCTTCAACGCGCTGTGCGTATTCATTGTTCGGGTGGACCTGAACGGAGAGGTTGTCCTTTGCGTCGATCAGCTTGATAAGAATAGGGAAGTTCTCAAACTTTTTGCAGTCTGTTCCGAGTACAGCCTTTCCCTTTTTCTCGATGTATTCAGCGAGGGTCAGACCCTTGAATTCGCCGCTTGCAACAACGCTGCTGCCGTCCTTGTGGCAGGAAAGCTCCCAGCTTTCAGCGACCTTATCAAAATCGCATTTTTTTCCGAAATCCGTGCGGAGACGGGTTCCGCCCCAGAGATAATCCTTGAATGCAGGTTCAAGTTTAATAATTGACATTTCCGTGATACCCCTTTCAGATGGCATTATATAATATATTTTACCACACACGCTCTTTATTGTCAATAAGCGTGTCTGATGTAAACGTTATTGTTTTTTGGATTATTTCACTTTTGTGCGCATAGGGGTTTTGCACTCAGCCGCAGGTGCGAAAGATACGCAGCTTTTGTTCTGTGTGACCATAGATGGTTTCAGGAAGATCAGTGTGTCCTCACGGGGACAGTGCTTTTCAGGCGACTCCTTTCAAATAAAAGCCGTTCCCGAAAACCATCGGAAACGGCTTTGAACATATTTTACATCATGCGCTTTCGGGAACCTTCGCAAGATCGGCAAGTGCCTTGTCTGTGCTCCAGTAGAAAAGCTCATCGCCGTAGAATTCGGATAATCCGCAGCGGGTAAACATTTCCTTTACCGGCGGCTGTACGCAGGAGAAGTATATTTTCGCACCCTTTTCGGTCGCACGTCTGCATATATCGAGCAGGGCAGAAACGCCTGAAATATCCGCCAGAGGAACACCTCTCATGGAGAAGATTATTTTTCCGCTTCCCTTTGCTTCTTCAAGCTTTTCCTCAAGCTTGTTTGCTGTTCCGAAGTAGAGAGGTCCTGTTATATAAACTACCTTTGTATCATTCAGCGCGTCGGGATCGTCAACTGCTTCCGAAAGCCTGTCGGTATCGACCTCCGCAACATTTACCTGCATATCCGATACCTTTACAACAAACATGATTATCGAGAATACAACACCGATAACGATAGCGACAGTCAGATCAAACACAACAGTAGCTGCCATTGTGATAAGGAACTGCGACATTGCAGTCTTTATCTTCTTGCTGAAAATTGACTTGATGGCGGACCATTCATTCATTCTCCATGCAGTTACGATAAGCACGCCTGCAAGTGCGGAAAGAGGTATCATTGACATAACGCCGCCGAGGACGAACATGGAAAGCAGCAGAACTACCGCATGGATAACGGAAGTAAGTCTTGTAACGCAGCCCGATTTGATGGCAACGCTTGTTCTTGCGATAGCAGCAGTTGCGGGAACTCCGCCGAAGAACGGTATTATCATGTTGCCCACGCCCTGTGCGAAAAGCTCAACATCGGAATTGAGCTTTTTGCCTGTCATATGTCCCGCAGATGCGCCGCAGAGAAGGCTCTCGATAAGTCCCAGAGCTGCGATGGAAAGTGCGCTGACAAAAAGGCTTGTCATATCTCCGATATCAAAATCGCCGAGAGTAAGACGGTCAGCAAGGAAGATGCTTTTCGGTATCTCGCCGACAACGGGGACATCAAACTTAACTATCATATTGACAGCTGTTGCGATGATGATAGCCGCAAGCGATCCGGGGCAGTACTGAGCCAGCTTTTTCGGATAGAGGAACATAAACGCAATTACCGCCAGACCGATGATAAGTCCCGTATAATTTGGGTGCTGTTCAAGACGGAAATAGCTTACGAGCTTTTCAACTGTTGTCAGTCCTTCGGAGGTAAGTCCCGTAAGATTATTGACCTGACCGAGTGCGATGATAATTGCGATACCGCTTGTAAATCCCGTGATAACAGGTGAGGGGATAAACGATACAAGTCCGCCAAGCTTCAAAAGTCCGCAGAGGAGAAGTATCACGCCCGACATAAAGCTTGCGAGGAACACGCCTTTCAGTCCGTACTGTGCAACAAGTGAAACGAGGATAGCCGTCATTGCTCCCGTCGGGCCGCTTATCTGATAAAATCCGCCGGAAAGTCCGCCGATAACGATGCCTGAGATGACAGCCGTCACAAGTCCCGCAGCAGCCGATGCACCCGAGCCTACTCCGAATGCAAGCGCAAGAGGAAGAGCGACCGCAGCACAGGTTATGCCCGCAAGAACGTCCTTGCCGAACTTCTTTGCATTATAGCCCGAAAATTCATCTTTCAGGCAGTTTGCATACTCTTTGATAATCATTTTTCAATCTTCTTTCATAATATAATCCCATATCCTGCGAAAAGCAGCAACTATTATTTTACTCCTGCCTGAAATTTATGTCAAGCAGAATTTTTCACCCCGTTATCACATTTAATTGGCTATTATGACGGTAAAAGCCGCCTGAGCAGGTCAGACGGCTGATATGAAATGCTTTTATTGGGTGATACAAACGATAGGGGGAATGTATGCCGATCGGCTTTTGTGACAGCTTTTTTCGCAGAATTCTTAACTTTTGAACACTTATTTTGGATTGACACAGTCAACAAAATGTGATATACTGTAAAATGTCGAAAAGCGGTATTTTCGTATCATTCTGACAGGAGGGACAATATGAAGGCTGCACAGCTGCTTGATGCATATAAAGGCTCGAAGGCTGATATACTTATCCTGTCGGACGATCTTTCCGTTGCTGCGAGAAATCACCCCGAAAGCAGCTTTTTGGCTGACGGTGAAGATTTCCGCGCGATCGTTCCGGAGGGTGTTTCACTTGACGGGGAAAATACCGAATTTACTGCGGTAAGCGGCGGAAAAAAATATGATATAAACATCTTCGGATGCGGGGAATTTTATATTGCCGAGGTCAGGAGAGCAGTCGGAGAAGCCGAGCTTTTGTCCGATCCGATAGTGAAAAGGCGCATGGATCATGTCATATCGCAGATCACATCGATCATAAACAATATGGGATTTGCGCTTGATAATCTTGCAGATAAAACAGACGGAAGGGGCAGGGACGAGCTTAATATCCTGGACGACGGAATTGTCGGGATATACGGAACGCTGCTCCCTGTCAAGGAGCTTATCGGCTGTTCGGAAATCGGTGATGCGCCCTGCTGCGTGTCCGATATTGCGGAAAAGCTTTGCCGTGAGCTGAAAATGCTTATTCCGTCAATGAAGATCGAAGCGGATATAGCGGACGGACTTTACGGCAGATGCAGCGGAGAGATGCTTGAAGCCGTGCTTACCGATCTTACGGCGAAGATGCTTGAACGGAAAACGTCGGTATTCCGTGTTTCGTGTATGCAGAGCAGCACGGGAGCGATAAATCTAGCACTTCGTGCGGCAGCCGGAGATATGCGCAGTCCCGAAAGATATGAGGAAATGCCAGCAGATGCAAAGCTGTACGGCGACGAATTTCCGATGCTTTCGGAGTTATGTGAAAAATATGGCGTAACAGCACTGACTGATCTTTCGGAAGGCTGTTCATCGCCGACAGTTATGCTTAGGATAGAACGTGACAGGAGCGGTGCGTTTTTTGTGAAAGCCCCGGATCCGTTTGCGGAAAATCTTCCTGTTGCAAGGTTCAGCCGTCTGAAAGCAAAACTTACGGGACATATGAAGTTCCCGAGATATTAATAAAAAGGAATGGATACCAATGAATATGAAAAGGATCGCTGCGTCATTATGCGCAGCTGCAACAGTTTTTTCTATGTCTGCCTGCTCATCGGGCAGCAGTGCGGATACCACTCAGGCAGCTTCCGAGACATCAGCTGAAAGTGTTTCGGAGTCAGCTTCTGAAAACGGATCCGAGATGACCGTACAGGGTGAGATCATCGGAATTGAAAGTGTACCGAAGGAGACTGAATCCACCGAGATACAGGAAAATCCCGCAAAGGGAAAGATCGCATACACACTTCCCGATGGATTTGAATCAAAGGGCGAGAATACGACTGAGATGGTTTTCGGCGACGGGATTGCAAACATTAACATCAAATCGACTTATAACGAAGACGGCTATCCGCCTGTTGACGAATTTGAAGCAACAGGCCGCCTTATGAATGAGTTTCTTTATCAGTCGTTCACGCTTGAATATGAGGATCCTGTCAAGGGCACGCTTCAGGGATATGACTCCATTTCGTCAACATACACAGTCCGTGATCCCGATGATAAGACGAATGCCGCAAAGTACCGCTCTGTTTATGTCGAGACCGAAACCTGTGCGTATATTCTGACGATCGGTTCACTTGAGCAGGATTTTGACGGATATGCCGATACATTCGAGCAGTTCCTTTCTTCTGTAAGCTTCAGCTAAAACAAAATCGCCTCTTTCCAAATGAAAGAGGCGATTGTTTTTATGCTGTTACGTCGAACAAATATCCGACATCTCCCGGAAAAGCCTGTATCTGCGAGGTAGTTTCAGCCATGCTGTCGAGAAGCTGCATAGCCGCTGTACCCTGCATATCAAGTACCTTGTCCGTCATAGCGATCGAGACATTCTGCGAAAGCTGCATCTGACTCATTGCCATGGACATCTGAGCAATTTCTTCTACCATAAGATCACTTCCTGTTTATTTCCCTGCTTTTGAAGCAGCTACCTTCAGCTCACTGAGGAAAGCGTCGATCTTCTTGATGTTTTCAGCATTCTTTCCGATCATTTCGTCCATTTCGTTTACGATATTGTTGATCTCATCAGTAAATTCACTGATAGAGGAGATAGTTTCCTCGACCTTGTTTGCTGATGCATTGCTGACATCTGCAAGATTTCTGACTTCCTGTGCGATAACTCCGAAGCCCTTTCCGCTTTCCTTCGCTCTTGATGCTTCGATAGATGCATTGAAGCCGAGGATACGTGTGTTGAGGGCAACGTTCTGGATATTCTTGATAGTTTCCGATGTATCTCTTACTACTTCTGAAGAGCGCTTAGCTGCATCGGAAAGGTGTGAAAAACGGTCATTGAGGATAGAGAAGCTGCGTGAGGATTCCTTTGCGAGGACCTCTGCGGAGTAAATGCCTCTCATTACCTTTTCCTTATCTTCATTGGTGTTGGTCTTGTTCTTTGATTCGGACATATAGCTGACATACGCAAGAGATGCGATAGTATCAGCAATAGTGTGAAGGAAATCCACACAAGCGTCAATACGCTTTGAGGGCATAACGGTAACGCTCTTGAGTATCTTTTTGTAAACGTCGATACCGAGTCCGAGCTGTCCTGCTATATCGAGAGCAGCATTATCATCGGGGATCTCAGTCAGAGCCATTCCGCCGATAACATATGCGATCTCCTGACCGTCAAGAAGCACGGGAGCGCTGTAATCGAAAAGACCTGTTGACTTAACGCCTGAAGCCTTTCTCTGGCTTGCGTTGTAGCACATTTCGGCTGTTCCGCCTGCGTGTGTGATAATGCCGTCGCTGTCAACGATAAGGGCAGTCATGCCTGTACTGTTGGAAAATCCGTCCTGAATGGACTGAAGGGTAACGCTATCTATAAGTTGTGTAAGTTTGATATCAGCCATAAAAAATCCTCCGAACTTGCATTATATAAATGCCGTTTGATTTAATTTATATTATACAATATTTCGGTAAGATTGTCAATCATTTCAGAGAAAAATATTATAATTTGGTCGAATTACACAAATGCTCATGCGGCAAATAGGCAGAAAAAATCACCTGTTTTTCCTTCTGAAAAGCTTTGCAGGTCTATGACCCGCGCCAGATGTGGATTCGTCTGTCTCTTCGACATATTCGGAAGCTTTTCTGCGGAAGTTGGCGGGGAGAAGCGAGATGCCCATGACGGTCTCCTGCACCTTCCGGAGCTGCGCAAGAGTGAATTTATCGGGGAGAAAATCGAATATATAGTCAAAGTTTCCGATGCCGTTTCTCAGGTCTGCAAGGGCAGATGCGATTATTTCGGCATGATCGAATGCAAGGCCGCCTTTATCTGTGATCTCAAACATTCTGCGTCCGAATTTTGTTCCGAGGCTGCGCAGCTTTGCTGTCAGCGTGATCTCATCGTGAGAAAGCGTGAGTGTGCATATGCCGCCGTCAGAGTCAAAGGAAACGCTGAACCACTTTGCGTCAACAGCATCATCTCCGCCGTATGCTTTCACGTCACTTTCGCTGATGACTGATATGAAAGCGTTGGAGATTATGCGTCCTCGGGGATCTCTGTCGGGCTTGCTGAAAACACCTGACGGCATTATCGCAGCGGGAGTAACGCCTGTTTCCTCTGTTATCTCACGAATTGCACATTCTTCGACGGTTTCGTTCATTCGGAGAAATCCGCCGGGGAGAGCCCAGCTGTTCATATAGGGGTGTTCACCTCGTCTGATAAGCAGCAGGGAAAGCTTTGCTGAATCATCACGGCGGTAGTTGTCGCCATCCTCATTCATTACGGTAAATGCTGCGACATCCGCTGTGACAGACGGTCTGTCGTAATTCTCGATTTTATATGCCGAAAGGAAAAGCTCTTCGTCCGATTTATCGGACAGATGCTTATTTGCAAATGCAGTGTGAAGCTCCTTTTTTGATTTCTCTGAATAGAAAAGCGGAATAACGCCGTTGATGAAATCCGCACCTCTTTCCGTCAGATAAAGTCGGCTGCCGCTGTATTCCATAAGCTTGTTTTCCAGGACGAATTTTACCTCTTCGGGATATTTTTCCTCAAATTTAATGCCGAATCTCTTAAAAAATTCCGCTGTATCGACAAATCCGAAATAGAAAGCAACGGAGATCATTTTCGCCATGCTTTCTTCCTGCGGCAGACGGTAGATATCCTGAAAAGGCAGCTTGCCCTCATTTATCGCAGCCTTGTAGCGTTCAAGACGCTTTTCCGCCGCTCCGAGATTGTATGCGAGATAATCCATGCCGAATGACTGCGCACCAAGTCCCATTCCGACATAGGGAACGCCGCTTATTACACGCTTTGTGAGGTAATCGCTTGTACCGTAATCGCCTTCGATGCGGCTGAATGTGTTTTTGCCCGGATTTGCGGCATAACCGCTTTCAGTCAGGCGGCGGTAGGCGATGCGGTATTGATACATAGCCTTATAAAGCGAAACTCCGCCTGCCTCGTACTCGATCTTTGTGCCTTTGTAACGGTTGCGGTAGAGGGTGATATAATCGGGAGAAAGTCCGACGGAATACTTGATGGTGTTGTCGAAATCTGTGTCACTCTGATGGAGAAAGCCGTACATAAGGTCGATGTTGAAGCGTTCAAAGCCTGTTTTGCGGATATTTTCCGCCGCACGTTCATACAGGCTCGAAGAACCGTCCCTGCCAAGCTCTGCAAGCAGCTTTTCGGAAACTGTCTGAATGCCCATGCTTATCCTGCGGTAGCCAAGCTCATAGA
>USNJ01000054.1 GCA_900556055.1 uncultured Ruminococcus sp. | reverse complement strand
ACCGTTTTATCGGGGAATGTCTCGATGAAAGGGAGCTTGCCGTTATTACCCACAGATACGGGCTTTTCGGGCATAAGCCGCTTACGCAGCGGGAGGTCGCCGAAAAGCTGGATATTTCACGTTCATATGTTTCGAGGATAGAAAAAAAGGCACTGGAGGAGCTGAAAAAGCGTTATGACCGTGCCTGAAAATGCCGTTTATCAGCCGATGAAGTCATATGCAGCGTCCGCAAGATGGACGGGAAGCACCTTGTTCCTGACGATAAGTTCGATGAATTCCTCGGCTGTGCTTTTTTCTGAGGTGATGTCCGTGATGCGGGAGTTTTCATATTCGTCCGAGGAGTATTCGGAGCCTTCTCTGAAAAGGCTGACTCCGTAGACGCATATCCTGCCGGATCCCTCTATGTATTTTTCGCTTTTTTCAAGCCTGCATCGGTATTTTGCGCCTGAGTCTGTTGTAAATCCTGTTTTCATTAATCTGTGACCTTCCTTAGTTGATCGGATATTCAGCTTTATGCTGATATCCGCTTGATTTGAGGCTGCTGCCGTATCCTTTTTGTAAATTATACACTCTGTAAATCCTGCCTACCAATCGTAAAACGGAAAGCATTTGTTAATTATTGAGAAATAAATATACGCCGCCGAAGTAGGGGCTTCAGGTAAAATTATCCCACTTTTGGGATAAAATCAACAAATTCGCACTATTTATTACATGGAAAATATTTACAAATCAAAGGAAAGTAGCCGTGCGAAATGCTGTTTTTCTTAGCACTTATGTATAATATATGTATGCGGGGGCAAAAATTAGCGTTATCTTAGCACCTTTATTTAACAGTGTAAAGTGTGTATATAACAATATAGCCAACTTGGTGGCAACTTGTTTGTATGAGATAAACAAAAATGCAATTTGACTATTGACAAATTGCATTTGCCATTTTATAATAAAGGCACAATCTGATATATGTTAAATCCTTTGAACAAAGGTAAGTAACAGTCAATACGGTGTTTCAGAGAGCGGGGCATTCGGTGCGAGTTCCGTACATACGATTTCTGTGAATGGATTTGTGAGGAGCTGAGAGGAAAAGCGAAAGCTTAGTATTCGATGCCGAGTTTCCTGCGTTAGTGGATAGGGTATTAATGCGAATTGCGGCGTACTTGAAACGATGTCTTAAACATCTTCGATAGCTTTACGTTCGCCGATACCTGATGAGGCGGGCGTTTTTTATTGCCTGCGAATACGGGTGGCACCACGATATTATCGTCCCGATGCAAGAAAAAGTCTTGCATCGGGACGTTTTTTTTATTTGAAAGGGCTGATATCAATGATTTTTCCAAATGTTGAAACTGTAAAAGACCTGCTGAAAAGCTACAAGACCGTGCCTGTTTTCCATGAGCTGCTGATCGACAGCTGCACGCCTGTACAGATCTTCAGGGCAATGAAAAACAAGTCTGAGAACTGTTTTATCCTCGAGAGCGTTGACAATTCCGACAGATGGGGACGTTACTCGTTCATCGGCATCAGCCCGAAAACAGAGATCCGCATCAAGAACGGCAGGGCTGAGATAATCACAAACGGCGTTACCGAGACGGAGAGCGTTTCCGATCCGATAAAGCTTCTTAAAAGGATACTCAAGGAGCATACAGCACCCAAATTCCCGAACCGTCCGAAGCTGACAGGCGGTCTGATCGGATATTTCGCTTACGACTGCGTTAGATATTTCGAGAAAACGCTGGCAGATCCCCCCGAGGACGATCTCGGAATGCCTGATGCGAACCTATTCCTTTATGATGAAATAATCGCTTACGACCATCTTTCCAACAAGGCTGTTATCATACTGAATATCCGCCATGATGACAATGTTACGGAGAAATACAGAGAGTGTGAGCAGCGTGCAGAGGAGCTTGGACGCATGATCGCTGAATATGTTCCCGAGGAAAAAACACCGCACGGCGATGGCGATGTTGAAGTGAGATCCAACGTCACAAAGGAAGAATTCATTGACATGGTGAACAAGTGCAGGGAGCATATCGTTGACGGCGACATCAGCCAGGTAGTTGTTTCGCAGAGATTTGAGATCGACAATCCTCCCGATGCTTTCGATGTTTACAGAATGCTGCGTTCCACAAATCCCTCGCCTTATCTTTATTATTTCGATCACAAGGATTACTGCATTGCGGGTGCATCTCCCGAAATGCTCGTGAATGTTTCCGACAGGGCGGTCATTACGAAGCCTATTGCGGGAACAGTTCCCAGAGGAAAGACCCCCGAGGAGGACGAAGCACTGAAAAAACGCCTTGTTTCCGATGAAAAGGAGCGTGCGGAGCATACGATGCTCGTTGACCTCGGCAGAAACGATGTCGGCAGGGTATGCCGCTTCGGAACTGTCAGCGTGACGGATTTCATGAGAGTCGAGGCTTATTCAAAGGTAACTCACCTTGTTTCGGACGTAAGAGGCGAGCTTGCCGACGGAAAGACCGCTCTTGATGCCCTGATGTCAGTTCTCCCCGCAGGAACACTTTCGGGTGCGCCCAAGGTACGTGCTATGGAGATCATCGACGAGCTGGAAAACAAGCGCAGAGGTCTGTACGGCGGAACAGTCGGATATCTCGCATTTGACGGAGATATCGACACCTGTATCGCCATCAGGACAGTGCTTTTCAGAAACAACAAGGCATATGTTCAGGCGGGCGCAGGCATTGTTTACGACAGCGTTCCCGAGAATGAATACGAAGAAACCAAGAATAAGGCTCTTGCGGTCGTAAATGCCGTCAAGGAAGCCGCAAAGCTCTGATAGGAGGCTGATTGATATGATCCTTATGATAGATAATTACGACAGCTTTACATACAATCTCGTGCAGCTTATAGGTTCTGTTTATCCCGACATAAAGACAGTCAGAAACGATGAGATCACTATCGGAGAGATAGAGAAATATATTGAAAACGGCGAGCTTGAAGCGATCGTTGTATCTCCCGGACCCGGTTATCCCGCAGATGCAGGAATAAGCGTCGAAGCGATAAAGACGTTCTCCGGACGTGTTCCTATCCTCGGCGTATGTCTTGGACATCAGGCGATAGCTGAGGCATTCGGCGGAAGGATCGTCAAGGCAAAGAAGCCTATGCACGGCAAATCCTCCGAAGTAATGCTGAACACAAGCTGCCCTATATTCAGCGGAATGCCCGACAGAGTGAGAGTTGCAAGATATCATTCGCTCGTTATAGATCCCGTTTCAATGCCGACAGTTCTGAGCGTTACGGCGACTGATGAGGAAGGTCAGATAATGGCGATCAAGCACAAATCCCACCCGACCTACGGAGTTCAGTTCCATCCCGAGTCGGTGCTTGCGGAAAACGGTGCGGCTATGATATCCGCATTTCTCTCGGAAGCAGGCGTAAAGAGCAATAAGTTCACAGCTCCATCCGTTTCCAAGGAGCGCAGGACGGGACTTAAAAAGTTCATCGCAAAGGCTGCCGACGGCGTATCGCTTACAGAAGATGAGGCTTACGAGGCTATGAACATAATAATGTCCGACGCTGCGACTGATGCGCAGACAGCGGCATTCCTGACTGCACTGAGATGCAAGGGAGAAACAATCGAAGAGATCACGGGCTTTGCAAAGGTAATGCGTCAGAAGGCAGCGGTCGTTCCTATGGGAAAATCCTCGGTGGATATCGTGGGAACGGGCGGAGATCTGGCAGGAAGCTTCAACATTTCGACTACATCTTCATTCGTTATCGCAGGAACGGGCATGAACGTTGCAAAGCACGGAAACAGGAGCGTTTCAAGCAAGAGCGGTGCGGCTGATGTCCTCGAAGCTCTCGGCGTAAAGATCGGCATGACACCGCAGAAGGCATCTGCGTGCATCTCCGAGATCGGCATTGCATTCCTGTTTGCGCAGAGCTTCCATTCGGCTATGAGATTTGTCGGCCCCGCAAGACGTGAGATGGGTATACGCACTGTATTCAACATCTTAGGACCTCTTGCAAATCCTGCGCTTGCGGATTATATCCTGCTCGGCGTTTATGATGAAAAGCTGCTCGAACCTATGGCAAAGGTGCTTATGAACCTCGGCATCAAGGGCGGAATGATCGTTTACGGCGACGGCATTGATGAGATCACTATCTGCGGAAAAACTTCTGTCTGCGAGATAGCGGGCAGCAAGCTTATCAAATACGACATTGATCCCCGTGATTACGGAATGAGGATAGCACCGAAGTCTGAGATAATCGGCGGAACTGCAAAGGATAACGCAAAGATCACGCTCGATATACTGTCGGGCAGGGAACAGGGCGCAAAGAGAGATATCGTTCTGCTGAATTCGGGTGCGGCTATCTACTGCACAGGTGCTGCTCAGTCTATCCAGGAGGGCATTGACATGGCTGCGAAGTCGATAGACAGCGGTGCGGCGCTCGAAAAGCTGAACGAGCTTATCAAATTCACAAATGCATCGGAGGTCTCGATCGCATAAGGAAAGGAAAAAAGCTATGATACTTGATGAGATCATTGAAAAGAGAAAAATACAGCTGGAGCGTGAAAGGGCGGCTGTTTCCGATGCTGAGATGAAGAGGTCGGCGGAGCGTTCGGACAGAGTGCCGATAAGCTTTGCGGACGCACTCAGAAAGGACGGTCTGTCGGTCATTGCGGAGGTCAAGAAGGCATCGCCGTCTAAGGGGCTTATCTGCCGTGATTTTCAGCCTGCGGATATTGCCCGTGAATATCAGAGATGCGGTGCGTCGGCGATATCATGCCTGACAGAGGAGCATTATTTCATGGGCAGCTCGGATTATCTCCGTGAGATAAGAGAGGCTGTGACGCTGCCGATACTCCGCAAGGATTTCATTTTCGATGCTTATCAGATATATGAAGCTAAGGTCATCGGTGCGGACGCTGTGCTGCTTATTGCGGCTGTGCATGATACGAAGCGGCTCTCGGAGCTTGCGGATATCGCACATTCCCTCGGACTTGATGTTCTGGCGGAAACGCACAATGAGCGTGAGCTGGAAAGCGTTCTGGCGGCGGGCTGCGATATCGTCGGCATAAATAACCGAGATCTTACGACATTCAATGTATCGCTCGAAACGACAAAGCGGCTGATCGGACTTATTCCCGATTCTAAGGTGAAGGTATCCGAAAGCGGCATCAAGTCGGCTGATGATATGAGATATGTCCGTAAGTGCGGTGCGGACGCTGTGCTGATCGGCGAGAGCCTTGCGGCAGGCGGTGCTTCCGACATAAAGCGCAGATTTGATATGCTGACGGAGGGCGGGATATGAAGATCAAGCTCTGCGGCATACGCCGTGAGGAGGACGTTTCCTATCTTAATGAGTTTCCGCCCGATTATGCGGGATTTGTATTTGCGGAGAGCAGGAGAAAGGTCACGCCCGAGCAGGCGGAGCGGCTTGCGGCTATGCTTCGTTCCGAGATAAAAAGGGTCGGCGTTTTTGTGAATTATCCGCTTGAAAAGATGAAAAAATTGGCGGATATCCTCGATGTTTTTCAGCTTCACGGTGACGAGGACGATACATATATAATAAAGCTGAGGGAGATTATCCCCGAAAAATGTGAGATATGGAGGGCTGTCAGACTCAGGAGCGATGATGATATCACGGCGGCTGAGCGGCTCCATGCGGATAAGCTGCTTTTCGATGCATATTCGCCCGATGCATACGGCGGAACGGGGAAAAGCGCAAAGACGGAGCTTCTTATAGGACGTGAGATAGCAAAGCCGTATTTCATCGCAGGCGGCATCACACCCGAAAATATCGGAGAGCTTTACCGCCTGACGGGAGATAAGGCTTTCGGATATGACATAAGCGGCGGCATCGAAACAGACGGTGTCAAGGACAGGATCAAGGTTGCGGAAATAAAGAGATTTACCGAAAGGATATGATATAATGTCAAAGGGAAGATTTGGCGAATACGGCGGACAGTATGTCCCCGAAACGGTCATGAACGCAGTAAGTGAGCTGGAGGAAGCATATCTCCGCTACAAGGACGACCCCGAATTCAAGGCAGAGCTTGCCGATCTTTATCAGAATTACGCAGGCAGACCGTCAATGCTCTACTATGCCGACAAGCTTACCAAGGAGCTGGGCGGCGCAAAGATATACATAAAGCGTGAGGATCTTAACCACACAGGCTCGCACAAGATAAATAACGTTCTGGGACAGATACTTCTTGCAAAGAAGATGGGCAAGAAGAGGATAATCGCAGAAACGGGAGCAGGTCAGCACGGCGTTGCAACGGCTACTGCCTGCGCACTTTTCGGCATGGAGTGCCGTGTTTACATGGGCGCAGTCGATGCTGAAAGACAGTCGCTGAATGTTTACCGCATGGAGCTGCTGGGTGCAGAGGTCACAAGGGTGCAGAGCGGCACAAAGACTCTGAAGGACGCTATCAACGAGGCTATGCGTGACTGGGCATCCAACATCGAAACTACATTTTACTGCATCGGTTCGGTAATGGGCCCGTATCCCTATCCCGAAATGGTACGTGATTTCCAGAAGATCATCTCCGAGGAGATCAAGTCCCAGCTGATGAAGAAAGAGGGCAGGCTGCCTGATGCGGTCGTGGCGTGCGTGGGCGGCGGCTCAAACGCTATGGGCGCATTCTACAACTTTATCGGTGACGAGTCGGTGCGCCTTATAGGTGCGGAGGCTGCGGGACTCGGCGTTGACACGGCTATGACGGCGGCTACACTCTCAAACGGTTCGACAGGCATTTTCCACGGCATGAAATCCGTATTCTTACAGGACGATTTCGGTCAGATCGCTCCCGTTTACTCGATATCCGCAGGACTTGACTATCCGGGAATAGGTCCCGAGCATGCAAATCTCTGGAAAACAGGACGTGCGGAATATATGGCGATAACAGATGAAGAGGCAGTATGCGCATTTGAGCTGCTGTCAAAGACCGAGGGAATTATCCCCGCTATTGAATCGGCACACGCTGTTGCGGCGGCTGTAAAGGTCGCTCCGACTATGGATAAGGATCAGATCATGGTGATAAATCTGTCGGGCAGAGGCGACAAGGACGTTTATTCAATCGCAAGATACAGAGGAATAAACCTGAGTGAGGAATAAGGAGGGCAGAAGCATGAACAGAATAGACAAAGCATTTGCCGAGCTTAAAGCGGCAGGAAAAAAGGCACTCATCACATTCGTTACGGCGGGCGACCCCGACCTTGACACTACCGAAAAGGCTGTCACAGAGATGTTCGGCAACGGCGCGGATATCATCGAGCTTGGAGTTCCTTTCTCGGATCCCGTTGCGGAAGGCCCTGTTATCCAGGAGGCAAGCCTCAGATCGCTTGAGGGCGGCACTAACCTTGACAAGATATTCGGCATCGTTATAAATATCCGCAGAAAGACAGACAAGCCGCTGCTCCTTATGATGTATTTAAACACGGTATTCCGCTACGGAACGGAGAGATTTTTCGAGAAATGCCGCATGACGGGCATCGACGGAGTTATTATCCCCGATATGCCGTATGAGGAAAAGGACGAGGTATCCGCACAGGCGAAGGCGAACGGAGTTTATTCGATAAGCCTTGTTACGCCCGTTTCAAAGGGACGCATCGGAATGATCGCCAAGGAGAGCGAGGGCTTCCTCTACTGCGTTTCATCGACAGGCGTTACGGGAATGAGAAGCGGATTTTCCACCGATTTCGGCGAATTTTTCGGCGAGGTATATAAGTATGCGAAAACTCCGTGCTGCGTAGGCTTCGGAATATCAAATCCCGAGCAGGCAAAGAAGATGTCGGAATACTGCGACGGCGTTATCATCGGCAGCGCAGTAGTAAAGCTTGCCGCAGAGCACGGAAAGGACTATCCCGCATATGCAGGCGGATTTGTAAGAGATGTAAGAGCCGCTCTTGATAAATAATGCTATAAAATATGAACATTTTTTACCCGAAAAATTCCCGCTTGTTTCATTATTATATATCCGAAGCACGCAAACAGGGAATTTTTCGGGAGAAAAAAATTTTTTCTGCAATTTTTTGAAAAAGTACTTGCAAAATGAAAAGATATGGTGTATAATAGAATCACAGTTTTGAAGTACGGTCCGAACGGAGCGTATCCAATATTTAAAATTTTATACAGGGGGCTTTAAACAATGGAGTTTAAGTTTAAAAGTGAGTATCTTCAGAAGGTTTACGACAAGGTAGTCAGAATGAATTCTAACGAGCCTGAGTTCCTCCAGGCAGTAGGCGAGGTCCTGACATCTCTGGAACCCGTAGTTGCAAGAGATCCTTCCGTTGAGAAGAACGGCATCGTTGAGAGAATGGTTGAGCCTGAGAGATTCATCCAGTTCAGAGTTGCTTGGGTAGATGACAGCGGCAAGGTACAGGTAAACAGAGGTTACCGTGTACAGTTCAACTCCGCTATCGGTCCTTACAAGGGCGGTCTGAGACTCCACCCCTCTGTATGCGCTTCCGTTATCAAGTTCCTCGGCTTCGAGCAGGTATTCAAGAACAGCCTTACAACACTTCCTATGGGCGGCGGTAAGGGCGGTTCCGACTTCGATCCTAAGGGCAAGTCCGACAACGAGATCATGCGTTTCTGCCAGAGCTTCATGACAGAGCTTTGCAAGCACATCGGCGCTGACACTGACGTTCCTGCCGGCGATATCGGCGTAGGCGGACGTGAGATCGGCTATCTGTTCGGTCAGTATAAGAGAATCCGCAACGAGTTCACAGGCGTTCTGACAGGTAAGGGACTTTCTTACGGCGGTTCGCTTGCAAGAACTGAGGCAACAGGCTATGGTCTTTGCTACTTCACACAGGAAATGCTCTCCTGCATGAAGAACGACAGCTTCAAGGGCAAGACTGTTGTAGTTTCCGGTTCAGGCAATGTTGCTATCTATGCTACTGAGAAGGCTCAGGAGCTGGGCGCTAAGGTTGTTGCTCTTTCCGACTCCAACGGTTATGTTTACGATCCCGAGGGAATCAAGCTCGACGTTGTTAAGCAGATCAAGGAAGTTGAAAGAGGAAGAATTTCCGAGTACGCTAAGAGAGTTTCAAGCGCAACATACACAGAAGGCTGCAAGGGCATCTGGGGTATCAAGTGCGACGTTGCTCTTCCCTGCGCAACACAGAACGAGCTGGACGGCGAAGGTGCTGACAAGCTTCTTGCAAACGGCGTTATGTGCGTAGCAGAGGGTGCTAACATGCCTTCTACTCCTGAGGCTATCGAGAAGTTCCTGAATGCAGGAATCCTCTTTGGACCTGCTAAGGCTGCTAACGCAGGCGGCGTTGCTACTTCAGGTCTTGAAATGTCCCAGAACTCCGAGAGACTGTCCTGGACATTTGAAGAGGTTGATGCTAAGCTCAAGGGCATCATGATCAACATCTTCCACAACGCTTACAATGCTTCCAAGGAATACGGTGCTGAGGGCAACCTCGTTATGGGTGCAAACATCGCAGGCTTCCTGAAGGTTGCTGACGCTATGAAGTGGCAGGGTATTGCATACTGATTGTCACCCCCTGTTTCAATATGAAATAATTGATCCCCGAACTGCTTTGTGCGGTTCGGGGATCTTTGTTATCATGGTGATATTCTCCTTTCGGGGGGGGCAGTATATCGCCGTGAAACACGCTTGGTGTTTTGGGCGGACTATACTTACAGCAGGACTTTTTTACGATACACGCAAAGGCTTATAAGACGCAGATGCTTACAGCGGTCAGAAAGGTGAAATTATCCGAAAAAAGCCGTGCCATGAGGAAGAAACCTCAGGACACGGCATAATATGCGGAAAATCAGAAGCCTGCGCCCGAACGGAGCGTTTTTTCCATCTCTGTCTTGTCGGGGGCGTACTCCATTGCTGTTTCGTATGAGATGATGTTTCTCTGGTACAGCTTTGCGAGGTTGTCGTGGAGGGTACACATTCCGATGCGTGTTCCGGACTGCATCGTTGTTTCCATCTGGGGGATCTTGTTTGCTCTGATCTGGCTCTTTACGGCATCTGTACCGATGAGGATCTCAAGCGCTGCGACACGTCCCTTGCCGTCTGCGGTAGGAACGAGAGTCTGCGAAACTACGCCCTGGAACATATTTGCAAGCTGCGCTCTGACCTGTTCCTGTGCATGGGGAGGGCAGCCGTCGATGATACGGTCTATCGTCTGAGCTGCGCCTGATGTATGGAGGGTAGCGAGAACGAGGTGTCCTGTTTCCGCTGCTGTCATAGCGAGGGAGATAGTTTCATAGTCACGCATTTCGCCGACGAGGATAACATCGGGGTCCTCACGGAGCGCACTTCTGAGGGCATTACCGAAAGATGTTACATCTCTGCCGATCTCACGCTGATGGATAGTAGCCTTTTCCTGAACATATTTATATTCGATAGGATCTTCAATAGTGATGATATGGCAGGCACGATTTTTGTTTATGTAGTCCACCATAGCGGAAAGGGTAGTTGATTTGCCTGAGCCGGTAGGGCCTGTAACGAGGATAAGACCTCTCTTCTTTTCAGCCAGCTCTGTCAGTACAGAGGGCATTTTCAGGGATTCGAGGGTAGGGATCCTGTCGTTCAGCAGACGTATGCAGCAGGCAAGCTTTCCGCACTGTCTGAACACGTTGACACGCTGTCTTGCGCCGTTTGCAAGCTCAAAGCAGAAGTCGATGTCGTTGCCCTTTGTGAGCAGCTGTTCCTGCTCGGCATTGAGGATAGAGAGGATAGTTCTGTTTACAACAACGTCAGAAAAGTCCTTGAACTTTCTGAGCTCGCCGTTTACACGGACTACTGTGGGAGCGCCTACTGTGAGGTGGATATCGGAAGCACCCATTTCACGTGCTTCGAGAATAAATTCTTCAAATGTCATACCGCAGTTTCCTTTCTGTTATTTGATCTTGAACTGAATTCCGCTTGCGGACATATAAACTTCGTTGGACATATTTGCGATCCTCTGGTTTACGGTTCCGAGGATCTCTCTGAATATAGCCTGTGCGTGGTTCTCGGGGGTTACGGAGAAGCCTGTTTCGAGGGTGATGGTTATCATGCTTCCGTCAATGACCATGATCTTGTCATACATATCGGATATATCGGAGATTATTTTCTTTTCGATCTCCTTTTTAAGCTGCTCAGTCATATCGTCAATATTCGGGCACATCTTGTTTATCATGAGCGATGTGTATGCAGCGAGGCTGTCGAAAATAACGAACTTATGGTCGGAGATAGCCTCTGCCGGTGCTTCGGAAACGCCTGTCCTGATATCCCATTCAACAAAGTTCTGCTTGTTGCTGTACTCTATTCTGCTGAGGGTATCGTGATCGACTTCATCGGCTGTGCGCAGATAAAGCACATAGTCACAGGCTGCGAGATAGGTCACTGCCCATCTGGATTTTCCGCTTG
>USNJ01000053.1 GCA_900556055.1 uncultured Ruminococcus sp. | reverse complement strand
CGCCGCCGTGAAGCCAGCGGCCGCGCCGATCACGCTTCCAATGCCGAGAAACAGCCATTTCATTTTGTTCCCTCCTTTCCGAAGTCAAACCGATACGACGAGCGAACGCCGTCGTCCTCTAAAAGCAAATCCGTGCTGAAGCGTTTGCCGGTCTTTTCGGAATAAATATCGTCCACATGGACGCGCCTACGCTCCAGCAGTACCGCGACCATCTGTTTATCCAGCGTGATTCTCTTGGCAGTCAGGAACTTGTTGTCACGCCAGAGTCCGAATTTGCAGTCGCTTCGTTCGCAGAAAAAGCCTTTCTTGCTCTCCGTGACATCGCTGCCGCAGCGCGGGCATCTGCCCGGCATGCGCTCGACGATGGGCTTTGTAAACTTGCATTCGGGATAGCCCGGACAGGCGAGGAATTTTCCGAATCTGCCGATCTTTATTACCATAGGCTTTCCGCAGACCTCGCACACCTCATCAGTTTCCTCATCGGGAACCTTGATGCGCTTGCCGTCCATAGCCTTTTCCGCATCGCTCAGCGACTTTGCAAAATCTCCGTAGAAATCTTCAAGTGTGGACACCCAGTCCTTCTTGCCCATTTCCACCTCATCGAGATTTTTCTCCATGCCTGCCGTGAATTTTGCGTCAACGATGTTCTTGAAATGATCCTTCATAAGCTGTGTTGTGACCTCGCCCAGCCCCGTAGGCTTCAGCGATTTTCCGTCCTTTTCAACGTAAAGACGGTTTATGATCGTCGAGATCGTCGGTGCATAGGTAGAAGGTCTGCCTATGCCGTTTTCCTCAAGTGCCTTTATGAGCGTCGCTTCCGTATATCTTGCGGGCGGCTGTGTAAAATGCTGATTTCCCTCGATGGATTTCAGTTTGAGGATATCGCCCTCTTTTATCTCGGGAAGAACTGATTTCTCCTCGTCCTTTGTTTCCTCATAAAGCACGGTAAATCCGTCGAATTTCACGGAATATCCCGTAGCACGCATATTAACGCCGTTTGCCTCTATCTCAACGGAAACCGTATCCATAAGCGCATTTGCCATCTGAGATGCAATAAATCTCTCCCAGATCAGCTTATAAAGCTTATACTGTTCGGTCGTAAGGCTGCTCTTTACTCTTTCGGGAGTGATCGACGGCATTGACGGACGGATAGCTTCATGCGCATCCTGAGCGTTTGCCTTTGACTTATAGATCTTAGGCGTTGACGGGATATAATCCTTGCCGTAAGCACCCTCGATAAACTCATAAGCAGCCGCTCTCGCCTCATCGGAGATACGCAGGCTGTCTGTTCTCATGTAAGTGATAAGACCGACAGCGCCCATGCCTTCAACATCAACGCCCTCATACAGCATCTGAGCGGTCTTCATAGTTTTCGATGCGCCGAATCCGAGACGCTTTGATGCGTCCTGCTGCATTGTGGATGTCGTAAAAGGCGCAGCCGGGGATTTTCTTCTGACGGATTTCTTGACATTTGTTACCTTGAATTCGGCGCCGTTCAGCTTTTCGAGTACCTTATCGGTTTCCTCCTTGTTGCCCAGCTCTGCCTTTTTGCCGTCTATTCCCCAGAACGATGCGCCGAACTGCTTCTTGCTTGAAGGCGCAGTCATTTTTGCATCGATCGACCAGTATTCCTGCGGCTTGAAGTTCTGTATCTGCTTTTCCCTGTCGCAGACGATGCTTACAGCGACCGACTGAACACGTCCTGCGGAAAGACCTCTTCTGATCTTCTTCCAAAGAAACGGAGATATCTTATATCCCACGATCCTGTCGAGGATACGTCTTGTCTGCTGTGCATTTACAAGGTCGATATCTATCTTTCTCGGCGCACTCATACCTGCCTGAACGCCCGATTTTGTGATCTCGTTGAATGTAACTCTGTCCTCAGCATCGAGCGGCAGACCAAGCATCTGCGCAAGGTGCCACGAAATCGCTTCTCCCTCGCGGTCAGGGTCAGTTGCGAGATAAACTTTATCGCTTTTCTCTGCTTCTTTTTTGAGGGATTTGATAAGATCCTCCTTGCCCTTTATATCAGTGTAAACAGGCTCAAAGTGATTGTCAACGTCAACGCCGAGCTTTGACTTCGGCAGATCCCTGACGTGTCCCATAGATGCAACGACTTCATAGTCATCGCCCAGATATTTCTTAATTGTCTTAGCCTTTGC
Source organism: uncultured Ruminococcus sp. (assembly GCA_900556055.1). Taxonomy (GTDB): domain Bacteria; phylum Bacillota; class Clostridia; order Oscillospirales; family Ruminococcaceae; genus UMGS1889. The sequence continues at coordinate 9,730 of USNJ01000053.1, read as the reverse complement.
AGGAGACTCAACTATAACTAATTTCGACATATTATTTCCATTTCTCCGCCTTTTGTTATTCTATGTCAACGTTCCGGAATTCGGCGGATATTCCGGAACAGGCATTGGTATTCTTTAGAGGTTTCCTTATATTACTTCGTAATGCTGACCTGCCGACTGACGGAGAATGCCCATTATTTCAAGCTCCGTAAGAGCCATGAAAAGCTGTGAAACGTCCTCGTCAAGCGCATCTGCGATATCATCGGCAGCCGTCGGACCGTTTTTGAAAAGAAATCTGACTATTTCCGCCTGCTTCTCCTCAATACCCGAAACATCGGGCATTTCTGCGGGCATTTCGGGTTTCGGAGCATCGGCATATGCATTATCGGAAGCTTCGCTGTTACGATTTTTTTCGGGAATATCGGACACATCGTCATCAGCGTTCATGACATTATAAAACGGCGAATGTCGTCCCGTATATTCAACATGAGCAAGTCTGTCCGAAAATGTGCCGCAGTATTCGTCAATGATATCCGACGGACGGCAGACAGCCTTTGCACCGTCACGCATCAGTATAACATTTCCCGTATAAGCGGAGCTGAGTATATCATGCGGAGGTATGCAGAACACGTCCTTGCCCTGCTGTGCGGCAAGATTTGCAGTAACCAGCGAGCCGCTTGACGCTGCGCCCTCTATGATGAGCGTTCCGAGAGAAAGTCCCGAAAGTATGCGGTTTCTCTGCGGAAAACTCGTCCTTGAGCCCTCTTCAAGAGGAAGCTTCTCGCTGACAAAAACACCGTTTTCCATTATCTCGCTGCGGTATTTTATATTCGGCTCGGGATAATCCACATCAAGTCCGCAGCCAAGAACTGAGATCGTTTTTCCTCCAGCCCTTACCGCCGCAAGATGTGAAGTTATGTCGATTCCGACCGCAAATCCGCTTGCGATCGTAAATCCGCATTTTGCAAGCTCAGCCGCAAATCTTTCGCACACTTTTTTGCTGTAATCGGACGGATGCCTGGTTCCGACAATGGTAACCGCCATTTCATCGGAAAGTATTTCAGTTTTTCCTCGGCAGAAAAGAAGCACCGGCGGATTATAGATATTCCTGAGCGGCTCAGGATATTCCTTTGAATACTTAGGGATAAGCCTGATATTTTTCCTTGCGCAGTAGTCGATTATCTGTCGGCAGCGGTCAACTGATGATGCCGCCGCTGCGCGCTGCTCGCTTTCGCTTATTATTTGCGATCCGAGAGCATATCCTCCCGTCACTGCAAGATATGCATCAGTGATGCTTTCGTATAACGAAAGTATTTTTGAGATCTTAGCATTTCCTGCTCCGAATGTCTGAACGAACCATAAAAGATAAAGCAGATCGTCCATGCCGCACCTCCTTAACCGTTCATAAGCTCCCACATCAGTATGGATGCGGCAGCTGCGGCGTTCAGCGATTCGGCGGTACCGTGCATTTTTATGGTTATGCGCTCACTGCATTTCTCGGATGTTTCCGCAGTCAGACCGTTCCCCTCATTTCCGATAAGCACAGCTGCACCGCCTGAAAATCCGCATTCCTTGACAGATACAGCATCGCCGCTGACAACAGATGCGAATGTCCTGATATTTTTCCCGGCGAATGCCGCAAACATCTCGTCCTCGCTCACCTCGTAGACAGGCATTCTCATAAGAGCACCCATAGCCGAGCGCACCGTTTTCGGGTTATAGATATCGCAGCAGCCGACCGCAGCGATGCCGTCAACGCCCAGTGCATCGGCAGTTCTTATGACAGTTCCCATGTTTCCGGGATCCTGCAGCGTATGAAGCACTACATATTTTCCGCCGCTCTTTACATTATCCGAAAAGCCGCCGTTATCGGGTATCCCGCATACAGCAAAAATGCCCTGGGTTCCTTCTGTTGCCGATAATTTTTCGCCCAGATCATCGGGGATAACAAAAGCCCTGGGCGCATTCCGAACATTTTCCAGCAAATTCAATGCTTCGCCGTATTTTCCTTCACCATTTTCCGCCTTTTCGAGTGCGGAATGTGTAAACAAAACAAAGTGAAGCTCTGCATTTTCCTTCAATGCGTCCTGAACGAGCCTTGCCCCCTCGAGCATGAACATGCCCTGCTCCCTGCGTGCCTTTCTGCTGTCAAAAAGTTTTCTGACAAGTTTGATGTTAGCGTTATCCTTAGAGGAAATTTCCATGAAATTCAAGCACATACACCTCAATAAAGCAAAAAGCCAGAAGCAGACGGCATTAGCAGACCGCCGCCGTTTACTTCTGACTTTCCGATTAACATAGATTAAAGAGCAGCCTTAGCCTTCTCAGTAAGAGCTGTGAAACCTGCTGCATCGTTGATAGCGATCTCAGACAGCATCTTTCTGTTGAGTGTAACGCCGGCCTTCTTCAGACCGTTCATGAATGTGGAATAGTTCATTCCGTTCATCTTGCAAGCTGCGGAAATTCTTGTGATCCAGAGCTTTCTGAAATCACGCTTCTTCAGTCTTCTGCCGATGTAAGCATAGTTGCCGGACTTCATAACGGCTTCCTTAGCCATCTTGAAGTGCTTGCTCTTAGAGCCCCAGTAGCCCTTAGCGAGCTTTAAAGTTTTATTTCTTCTCTTACGAGTCATCATTGCTCCCTTAACACGAGCCATAATCTTTTACCTCCATTAATAAGTTGTGATATAAAACAGCACCCGTGTCAATTATTTGTAAGGGATCAGCTGCTTGATTGCAGGTGCATTTGCAGAGCTTGCAACGCCTGCTACTCTTGCGATTCTCTTTCTCTTATGAGCCTTCTGAGTAAGTCTGTGTCTCTTATTGGTCTTCTGGTATTTTACCTTGCCTGTGCCTGTGAGCTTGAAACGCTTCTTAGCACCGGAATGTGTCTTCTGCTTTGGCATAATATATCCTCCTTAATATAGAACAGTTTAGGTTATCCTTCCAAAGCCTCGCATTACTTTGAAGCTTTCGGTGAAATGAACATAACCAAGCTGCGTCCTTCCATCTTTATGGGCTTGTCAACGACGCCTGCTTCCGCACAAGCAGCCTTGAATTTCTCAAGCAGTTCTTCTCCGAGATGGGGATGAGCGATAGCTCTTTTTCTGAATCTCACAGAGACCTTGAGCTTATCTCCTGATTTCAGAAACTTGATTGCCTGATTGACCTTTGTTTCAAAATCGTGAGTATCAATAGTGGAGAACATTCTGATCTCCTTGACATCAACAGTCTTCTGATTTTTCTTAGCTTCCTTTTCCCTCTTGCTCTGCTCGAACTGATATTTGCCGTAATCCATGATGCGGCAAACAGGCGGTTCTGCCTGCGGAGCTATCTTAACGAGGTCAAGATCCTTTTCATATGCAAGCTTCTGAGCTTCTTTAGAAGAAATAACGCCCAGCTGAGTTCCGTCAACGTCGATAACACGGATCTCTTTATCGCGTATCTCTTCGTTGATCTGCAATTCCTTGCTGCTGTTGTTTGTACTGATGGCGATGCACCTCCAAGCAAAATGCGATGAAAATAAAAATGAGCGAAAACGCAGAAGTTCTCACCCATACAACGCAGTTCTCCCGCATGACGCAAAAGAAAAGCAACTTGTATTGACCGTATTCATTAAAACGATACGGTGAGAACCGTTATGAACGTTCTGCTTTATTAACCTTAACTATTATACAACACCCTTTTCCGTTTGTCAAGGGGTTTTTCAAAAATATTTTTTATTACGATATCGCTGTTTATATTATAGTATACTTTCCGCGCAATGTCAATGCAGATTATCCCGAAAATTTTTCCGCCGATGAATAATCATGCATTTTATGTCAAAGATAATGTCAGCGGACGAAGGGAAATGGAAAGATCCCGCAAACAGAAAGGATTGTTTTTATGAAGGATAATATTTTCAAGAGCAAAGCATTCGGCATAAGCACAGGCGCAGTAGTGCTTGCGGCGGTGACAGCAGGTTTTTTCGCTTACAACAGCAGGGAAAACGAACTGCCCGACATCTCACACGGTGAAGCACAGATCATCACCGAGCCCGCAGCAGTGACCGAGCCTCCCGTTACAGCAAACGCAAATGCGGCAGTGACCGGACTTCCCGCAGAAACGGACATATCCGCAGCAGTGACCGTCCCCGATGAAAAGCTTGATGCGGAAGAAGCAGCCGCTCCCGCTCCCGCACAGCCTATGGTGCGTCCCATCAACGGCGAGATCATCGGCGAATTCAGCAACGGCGAGCTTGTAAAATCCAATACGCTGAATGTCTGGAAAACGCACGACGGCGTTGACATCAAGGCAGACCAGGGTGCGACCGTCAAATCCATGAGCACAGGCACAGTTCAGGAAGTTAAAGAGGACCCGATGTGGGGCGTATGCGTGACTATCGACCACGGAAACGGCATCGAAGCTTACTACTGCGGACTTGAAAAGACCGTCCCCGTCAAGGCAGGAGACACAGTCAGCGCAGGCACAGTCATCGGCACTGTCGGAAACACAGCCGAAGCCGAGATCGCCGAGGTATCTCACCTTCATTTCGGCGTAAAGAAAAACGGCAGCTGGGTAGATCCCTCCTCCGTTATCGGCTCTATCGGAAGCTGATCTTTTTCGGATATTTTACCTTTGAAAAAACCGTCTGAGAGATGTTCTCAGGCGGCTTTTTCCGTATCTTCGGCAAAGCTTTTCACGCTTATGGAATGCGCCGTCCAAAACCGTGAAGCCGTCAGAACAGCATTTTCTTTTCCACAGCTTTGACGACCTTTTTCCTGCAAGCCATAAGCATCAGCCATGCAATGATAAGCAGCACTATCGCCGCAGCTCTTCCCATCGGTATCCCGATAAGCGGCATAAGCAGATTTACAGAAACATTTATTATCACGAAAATTATAGACATAGCCGTTATCGGTCCGAATTCGGCGAGAGAGGACATCACGGACTCAGCCATTCTGACGCTGTACACAGCGATCCTGTCCGCAAACAGATAGTATACCGCCAGCATAAGCACAAAGCATACGCCCGCAGATATCATCGAGTACGGATCATCGGCAAAGAGCGCCGCAGCAGCCACCGAAGCAGCAAGCTGAATATAAATGACCTGCTCGCCCGTATATACCATATAATCCGCAATAGTCCGCTTTGTCACAGACATGACCTCAATCATTTTGTAATGCACTCCCACTCGGCTCAGCGAAAGCATTATCCACCATGCTGTCACCGCCGCAGCAAGCATAGGCAGAAGCACTTCGGCATTGCTCACGTCAGTCAGATACAAAGCCGCTTCTGCCGCAAACATAACGGCAATAAAAATTATATTGCTCCATGATGCGCTCATCTTTCTCAGCATTCTGTGCAGTGCAGCAGCATCTTTGAATGTATTGTCAAGCATCATCAAACACCTCTGTTCGGTTCGCCGTTTCTTGCCGCATTCACAGCCTTTTTCGGCATATACGAATTAAACAGCCATATCTCAAACGCCGTCAGCGCAATGCCTGTTATGACCGCAGGTATCCCCGAGTCGATAAGCGGCAGCTTTGCAATAAGATTTTCCCCCACGACAATAGATCCAAGCGAGGTCACTGTCACTGCGATCAGCATAGGAACATAAACAGCAAGTGTCAGAATATTTACGCTTTTTCTGCTTATATTCATAAGCATTACCGCATCTGTCCATATCACTCCCGCAGAAACACACAGTACAAAAAATGTGCTTTCCTTTCCGAAACAGCCGCCGATCACGGAAAATACGCCCGAACAGATGACCGATGCACATAAAGCATATGCCGAAACGAACATCCTTCTTCTGAAGCCTTTGACAAGCAGCGTCCTGTCAACAGGCATAAGATCCGATATTCCCCTGACAGTCGAACAGCCACCGAATGCCTTTCTTGTTGCTTCGTCATTTATGGCATCAGCCTTGCCGCTCGGCATGAACATTACAGGATATATCTGCGCTGCAAACGAAACAAAAGTTATCTGAGAAAACGAACCCATTATCGACATAGCCGCAACAACAAGCCCAAAATCATCTGCTGTTTCCGTCAATGTACCAATAGCAAATATCCCTGCAAACAAAACCGAAAGCAGGATCAGCACGGCCTCATATGCGGCAGCGGAGATAATATATTTCCTGCCGAGCAGCGCATTCATTGCCCTGCTGTATGTTTTAAGCTCTTGTGTCATTCTCAGCCACATCCTTTCTGCTCTGCCATATCGTGAATGTCAGCAGATTTTCATAATTCGGGGTATGCACGGAAACATTTTTCAGCCGTCCGAGATCCTTTCTTTCAATAAGCGCTTCAAAAGACGATGCGCCCTTTCTTATGCCGATGAGAATATCCTCGTTGCCGTTTATCTCACCGAGATCGCCGCTTACTACCGCATATTTGTCCTCGATCTCGTCCGCACGCATCGATACTGTCGATCTTCCGTTTATCATCATTGTGATGTAATCCGCTATCTTATCAAGATCGCCCGTTATGTGCGTCGAAAACAGCACCGAATGTTCACCGTCAGAAACAAAATCCCTCAGAATATCCAGCACCTCTATCCTTGCCGCAGGATCAAGTCCCGCTGTCGGTTCATCGAGTATCAGCAGCTCAGGCTTGTGTGCAAGCGCAAACGCCAGCATCATTTTGGTTTTAGTGCCTTTTGACATCTCCTTGGGTTTCTTGTCCATCGGCAGATTCCAGAGCTCAGTGTATTTCTCGAAAATGCGCTCGTCCCAGTTTTTAAATGCGATCGAAAAAGCCTCTGCGACAGCGCTCATTTTGGCATTGTAATAAAAATAGTCCTCGTCGGAAACATAGCCCGTCAGTTCCTTGAACTTCACTTCGTCCGCAGAGCTGTCCAGACCGCCGAAGCCGACTATCTTTCCGCCGTCCCTGCCGTACATATTCATAATGAGCTTAATAACGGTAGTCTTGCCCGCACCGTTTTCGCCGATAAGCCCCATAACAGCACCCCTCGGAATAGAAAAGCTCACATTATCCAGTTTAAAATCCCCGAAGCTTTTGCAAAGCCCGCTGACCTCAAGAATGTTTTCCATAAAAAATCTCCTCTCAAAGCTTGTTTATCTCGTTTATCATTTTCTCCTTGGAAACGCCTTTTCGGAGCAGATCCGCAGCCTTTTCCGAAAAATCCGCAAGCAGCCGCTCCGTATATTCTTCCCTTGCCTTTGATGCATCGGGAAGCCGTATGAACGTGCCTTTTCCCGCAGCCGTGTATATCAGACCTTCACGTTCAAGGTCGGAATATGCACGCTTTACGGTTATCGCACTGACATTCAGATCAGCCGAAAGCTGACGCACACTGGGCAGCATCTCATTGTCAGCGACCTCGCCGTTCACCGCCGCCTGCCGCACAGCGTCCTTTATCTGCTCATACATAGGCTTTTCGCTCATCAGACTGAGTTTGATGTTCAATCTATCGCCCCTTTCGATACTGTGTCTATTTGATATACACAGTATACTACCATATACACAGTTTGTCAAGAGCTTTTTTATTTCTTTATATTTTCTTTAATTTTGTCATGGCAGAAATGCGGAGCCGCAGCCTTTTCCGATACCGTGGCAAAGTCCTGCTGTTATATAGTATCACGCACCTGCCCAACCGTGTTCTCACGCCGATATAATGCCCGCATACAGCCTGCGGAGAACGGCAGCCTGCGCATTCCGTCACCGTGAAACACACATTTTTTTCCTGAATCTATCTCTCCGGCAGAACGTAAGCAGGGACTCCGCAGAAAAGCAGCTGAAAAATGCATAACCGTCGGCAATATCAAAGCAAATTATCAAAAAAATTTCGTAAAACAGGACTTTTTCGGCTTGACATACGCACCGATTTGTATTATTATATAAAGGAGCGTGATATTTTTCGAGAAAGGAACACATTTATGATATTACTGGACGAACTGAAAACCGAGCTTACAGGCTACCGCAAGGAAATGAAGGAGCTTTACGACGTTCTGGACATCGAGCGTGCAAAGGAAAGAGTCGAGGAGCTTCACAATAAATCCTCCGAGCCGAATTTCTGGGACGATCCCGACAATTCGCAGAAGGTAATGCAGGAGCTTAAAGGCTACGAATCCAAGATAGAGAACTACAAAAAGCTGAACGACCTGCTTGAAGATACTATTACTATGATAGAAATGTGTCTTGAGGAGGACGATACTTCCGAGGCCGAGGCAATCAATGACGAGGCAGAGGAATTCAAGAAGCAGCTCGAAGCCGCAAAGCTGACAACGCTGCTCACAGGCGAATACGACAAGAACAACGCTATCCTGACCTTCCATGCAGGCGCAGGCGGAACTGAGGCGCAGGACTGGGCAGAGATGCTTTTCAGAATGTATAACAAGTGGGCTGAAGCTCACGGCTTCAAGGCTACTACTCTCGACTATCTCGACGGAGATGAAGCAGGCATGAAGTCCGCATCCGTTCTTATCGAGGGCGAAAATGCTTACGGATTCCTGAAATCAGAGTCGGGCGTTCACCGTCTTGTAAGAATTTCACCGTTCGACAGCTCGGGACGCAGACATACTTCCTTCTCGTCACTCGAAGTTATGCCCGAGCTTAACGAAGATATGAGCGTAGAGATCCGTCCCGAGGATATCAAGATGGACGTTTACCGTGCCAGCGGCGCAGGCGGACAGCACATCAACAAAACCTCCTCCGCTGTACGTCTTACACATATCCCGACAGGTATCGTAACCGCCTGCCAGACACAGAGAAGCCAGGTCCAGAACCGTGAATACGCTATGAAAATGCTGGTCGCAAAGCTGATGGAGATCAAGGAAAGAGAGCATCTTGAAAAGATCGAGGACATCAAGGGCGTTCAGAAGGAGATCGCATGGGGCGCACAGATCCGTTCCTACGTTTTCATGCCCTATACCCTCGTAAAGGATCACAGAACAGGCTTTGAAAACGGCAACGTTCAGGCTGTTATGGACGGCGATCTTGACGGATTTATCAATGCATACCTCAAGGCTCTCTCACACGGAACTCTTGAAAATGTTGAATGATAAACGCACGGACATCTCAGATTAATATTAAATTTACAATTATCATGATAAAAATTGCTCAAACCTATTGACAAATGTGTTTGCGCAGTGTATAATGATTAATGTTGTGTTACAAACACAAGGCTATCGTATTCTAAAGACAGCCGGCAGACGTATCGTCGGAAGCCCGGCCGAGGAAAAAGATCGCAAAGTTATATTGCTTTGTATCCTTCCGGTCTTTCGAATGATCGGAAGGTTTTTCTTTTCTGAATCCGATTGTCATAAAAATTTCGGAGGTGAAATTGTTATGCCAAGCGCACAGGTACTTGAATCCAAGAAGGCAAGAGTTGAAGCTATCACAGAGCACCTCAAGGGTGCAGCTGCTGGTGTTCTCGTTGACTACAAGGGTATCTCTGTTGAGGACGATACCAAGCTCAGAAAAGAGCTCAGAGAAGCAGGCGTAAAGTATTACGTTGAAAAGAACTCCATGCTCCGTTTTGCTCTTCACAACGTAGGTATCGAGGGTCTGGATTACGTTCTCGAAGGAACAACAGCTATCGCTCTTTCCGATGAGGATCAGACTGCTCCCGCTCGTATCCTCGGCAAATACATCGAGGGTGCAGACGAAAAGTCCACTTTCTCCATGAAGGCAGGATTTATCGGCACAGAGCTCTACGACGCACAGGGCGTTCTCGCTCTTTCCAAGATCCCTTCAAAGGAAGTTCTTCTTGTCCTTGATGCAACAACAGGTCAGAACGCCGTA